>JAOTYK010000003.1 GCA_029861955.1 Acidobacteriota bacterium | reverse complement strand
CGACACCGGCGATCTGTTCTGCGATCCGGGTTGCGGCGGCTACGACACCTCATCTTGCCGTGATTGGCAGTGCGGGAACAACATCTGCGAGTTGAGCGCCGGCGAGGACTGCGTCTCCTGCGAGGCCGACTGCAACGGCGTCCAGGGGGGCAACCCGAATGGTCGCTACTGCTGCGGCGACGGCGACGGCGACACCCCGGTCAATTGTTCCGACCCTCGCTGCACCGCAAGCGGAAATACCTGCGATCCCTGACCAAAAAGGGGACAGATTTATTTTCTGTATAATTGGGGACAGATTTATTTTTCGTGAGAAAAAATAAATCTGTCCCCTTTTTAGGAGCTGCCCCATGCGTCGACGATTCCTGGCTACCGTTCTGTTTGCATCCTTGCTTGGCGCAGTCGCGATGGCCAAGGACAACGACCCCTATCTGTGGCTCGAGGAGGTCGAGGGTGAGAAGGCCCTGGCCTGGGCCGTGGAGCAGAGCGCGGCGACGGTCGCCGAGTTCGAGGCGGTGCCCGAGTTCGAGGATATTCACGAGCAGCTCCTCGAGATCTTCAATTCGCAAGATCGGATTCCCGGACCGTCGATCAGGGGCGCGTGGGTCTACAACTACTGGCAAGACAGCGATCACGTCCGTGGCATCTGGCGTCGCACGTTCCTCGACGAGTACCTCAAGGAGTCGCCCGCCTGGGAGATCGTTCTCGATCTTGACGCTCTGGCGGAAGCCGAGGAAGAGAACTGGGTCTGGAAGGGCTCCAACTGCCTGTCGCCGGAATACCGCCATTGCATGCTGACGCTCTCCCGCGGCGGTGGCGATGCGTCGGTGCGTCGTGAATTCGACACCGTTGCCAAACAGTTTGTGGATGACGGGTTCGTCGTCCCCGAGGCCAAGGCCAACGTCAGCTGGAAGGACAAGGACACGCTGTGGCTCGGAACCGACTTCGGCGAAGGCACGCTGACCCGATCCGGCTATCCCCGTTTCACCAAGGAGTGGAAGCGGGGCACCGCCATGGAATCGGCCACCACGGTCTTCGAGGGTTCCGTGGATGACGTCTCGGTCAGCGCCTACAGCATGCACACGCCGGAAGGTCGTTTTGATTTCGTCAGCCAGACACCGGCGTTTTTTCGCGGGACGACGTTCTTCCGCATGGACGAGCGACTGATCAAGGTCGACATCCCCGAGGACGCCTACCTGCAGGGTATCTTCAAGGATCAACTACTGATCGCGCTGCGTTCG
The DNA here is from genome assembly GCA_029861955.1 of Acidobacteriota bacterium. NCBI lineage: Bacteria > Pseudomonadati > Acidobacteriota > Acidobacteriota bacterium. The sequence goes on along the minus strand of JAOTYK010000003.1, from coordinate 152,404 downwards.
GATTGGACGGTCGGGGGTACGACCTATCCCGGCGACGCGCTGCTTGCCATCGATCTCGATGACTTCCTCGCGGGCAAACGCGACTTCGAGACCTTGTTCGTGCCGCAGGAGCGTGTATCTCTGGGTCGTGTGAGCAGCACGAAGAATCATCTGTTGCTTACGACGCTCGATAACGTTCGCGGTCGACTTTACCGACTGACACCCGGCGAGAACGGATGGGAGAGCAAGGAGATCTCGCTGCCGGGTCTCGGTACCATCCGTCTGGGGAGCAGTGGGGATGTCGACGACAACTTCTTCTTCACCTACACCGACTTCATGACTCCTTCCAGTCTCTACCTCGTTCGTGACGGTGGGGAACCTCAGGCGATCAAATCATCGCCGGAGTGGTTCGACACCGACGGCATGTCGGTGGAACAGCTCGAAGCGGCGTCCGTCGATGGTACGAAGATCCCGTACTTCGTCTTCAAGCCCAAGGGGTTCAAGGCCGACGGCAGTCACCCGACACTGCTCTACGGTTACGGCGGCTTCGAGATCTCCCAGGTGCCGCGCTACTCCAGCACGACCGGCACGTCCTGGGTCTCCCGCGGTGGCGTCTACGTGGTGGCCAATATCCGCGGCGGCGGCGAGTTCGGCCCCAAGTGGCACACGGCAGCGGTGAAAGAGAAACACCAGACCAACTTCGACGACTTCGCGGCGGTTGCGGAAGATCTCATCAAGCGAAAGATCACCTCGGCCGATCACCTGGGCATCATGGGTGGGTCCCAGGGTGGACTCCTCGTCGGCGGCACCTTCGTCCAACGACCGGAGCTGTTCAAGGCGGTGGTCTGTCTCGTCCCGCTTCTGGACATGAAGCGCTACAACAAGCTACTGGCCGGGAACAGCTGGATGGCCGAGTACGGCAACCCCGACACCGACGACTGGAATTACATCAAGACGTGGTCGCCGTACCACAACCTCGACAAGAAGACGGACTACCCGCAGGTCTTCTTCGCGACGTCGACCCGCGACGACCGGGTGCATCCCGCTCACGCGCGGAAGATGGTGGCGCGGATGCTGGCGATGGGGAAGCCTGTCTACTACTACGAGAACACCGAGGGTGGACATGCGGCGGCGGCCAATCTCAATCAGCGGGCCTACATGTCGGCGCTGAACTTCGCCTACCTGTGGAAGATGTTGCGCTAAAAGGGGACACGCTAAAAGGGGACAGATTTATTTTTCGCAGAGAAAAATAAATCTGTCCCCTTTGTTCTCCGCTTGAGTTGTTGCGATTGAAGACCGGCCCGGAAACCAACACGGGGGGAAGCTCATGAGCACCGCGACGATCGTCGACCTTGAGATGGAGGTGCGCATCGCGGCGCCCGTCGACAAGGTCTGGCAGGCACTGACCGACGACATCGGCGCCTGGTGGCCAAACGAGTTCTACACCGGTGGCGACTCCGAGACCCGCACCTACACCCTCGAGGCCCGACCCGGAGGTCGGATGTTCGAGCAGTGGAAGAACGGCGGTGGGACGCTGTGGGGCACGGTGGTGTCGCTGGACCCCGGGAAGATGCTGCAGGTGCTGGGCTCCAGCTTCCCCAACTGGGGCGGTCCGACTTTCGGCTTCGGCACCTGGACCCTCGAGTCCGCCGGCGACGATACGGTCCTGCGCTTCAGCGAAAGCACCATGGGGCGTGTGTCGGACCAGACGAAGGAAAGCAAGGCCAAGGGTTGGGACTTCCTGTTCGAGAAGGCGATGAAGAGCCACCTCGAGGGTCGACCGATTCCGGCGTGGGAAGACTAGGTCGACCGGGCAGTGGATCCGGTGAGTGTCTTGAATGTAAGCAGGCTCATGGCTCCCGGTTCCTCATCAAGACCACTGCGGTGATGGCGATAAGAAAAAGGACGGATTGCATGAAGAACAATGTATCGACGGAAGGGCGTAGCAGTTGCAGGAGTTGGCTCACGACGACGGTGCCGACGAACCACGCGATCCGTCGGGGACGTCCCGACGCAAACGGGACAAGCAAGATAAACGCGATCAGGTAGTACGACGCCAGATCGGTCAACACCATCAACGGCAGGATCCCGGCGGCGACGGTCTCCCACTCGGCGCGCCGAGTTCGCAACACGAACCACGCGAACAACCCAACCAACGCGGCAGCGACGATGAAATAGACCGGCCGACGCGCGGCGAACGTATCGTGACGACCCTTTTCCCAGCGCGCGAAGTCGTCGAGTCTTCCTGTCAGCACCTTCGACTGGGTATTCGACGGGCTCCAAGACAGTGCGGCTCGAAGGCCGACATGGTTCCCCAACGGGGACGCGGAGTGCTTGCGCAGGTTGTCGGAGAACCCCGACCAGTTCTTTAGACCACCGTCGGACAACGCACCGAACGACACCCCCACGACGACTGCCAATAGCCCACCGACCACCAGGCCGGTGATTGACTTCGTCAGCTTACGTCGACGCAAGAGGTCCCGTCCTGCGATCAAGAGCGGTCCGGCAACCAGTACCGATGGAAACGCCCGTAGCAACGTCGAGACACCCAGTGCGAATCCGGCAAATCGGAACCGCGATCGATGCAACAGGCAGATGGACAACACGGCGAAGAGTATCCAGGGCGTGCGGCCGAAGGCGCCCCCCGTCCAGTCGTACTGCCACGGGAACCCGATCCCCCAGACCAAGGCTGCCAAAGCCGTGGTCTGCAACCCGAACGCCCACGCGATCGCTCCGAACATGAGCACATAGAATGCGAAATCCAGAGCCGCGAGCCACCCGAGTTGTTGGCTCATCGATCCGCGCTCGACGACCAGACGACCGGCGGCGGTCCACACCGGCGTCGCGTTGTAGCCGTGGTCGCGAAAGATCGAACTCCACGAACCGGGATAGTCCTTGCTTCGATAGAACTCGACGTCCGCGGTGAACTCTTTCCATCGCTCGGGACTGAACGCCTGATGACATCGCTCGGACGCCGCCAGTGCACGGGTCGCCGACTCAAGGACGTTGGTCTCGAGATTTCGGATCATCCGACGCTCGACGAAGCTCCGGCGTCCCGATTCGGCCTCTGCGACCTCCGAACAATGGTAGAGACCGGTGTAACGGTTCTCGGGGAAGTACTTGGCCCCCATGACGTAGTGGTAGGTGTCGTGAAGATGCACGACGTTCGGGCCGTGAAACGTGCCGAAGTTGATCCAGGCCAACCCACCACTGATCGCGATCGCCACCAGCAGCGCACGCTCGTACGGTAACGGGGAAAGGGATCGCTTGCTTCGGTGTGCGACGACCAGCAGGATCAGGCCACCGACGACGCCAAGGCCGCTCTTCCAGAGTGCCAGGCGTCGCTTGCGGTCGGCGGACCATGCGCCGTCCCGCACCGTGCCCTCGCGGCGTTCGAATGCCGGCGGCCATGGGGTCGGCGTCCCGCAGTAGGCCGCGATCTCACCGATGCTGAAGTCGCCGTCCCCCGCCCCCGGCTCCACGCGAAGGAATCGAAGCGTGAAATCGAATCCGGTGGCGTACCGCATCTGCATGCCGGCCGGACCGACGGCGGGAATCTCTTCCAGCGGCTGCCACTGCCGCCCGTCCGTCGATCCGCTCAGTCGGTAACTGTCATTGGCATCCGCTTGCAGGAAGATCGAGTGGACCGGGATCGTCTGCGGTAACTCGAAGACCACGTATCCCATCGATGTGAACAGCGTGTTTCGATCGCTTAGCCAGTGTCCACCCTCGGGCCCCAGGACTCCGTCCGTCAACCGCTCGGTGTGATAGGCGTCGTACGCCTCCTTGATCGTCGCCTGCCCGAGCACGTTGCCAGCGGGGCAATCGGTCTGAGAGTACGTCGGTTGGCAGCCAAACGCGACCCAAACCAACAGCACTAAACCGTTGCGGATTCGCTTGCTCGCAGGATCTACGCGGGTCATGGCGGGAGGTTAGCACGGAGGCCTGGACACACCGCGTTAGAATCTCGGTCAGGCACGACGGGAGGGCTTCGAGGCCGACGGCTCGCCCGGTTAGTCCGTGCGCTTCAACTCGATCAATACGACGTCGACGTTCTCGCGTAGTCTATCGAAGACGATTCGGCTTCCGTCCGGCGTAACATCGAAAGACATCATCGTGTCCGTACCGCCGAGTTCGGTCAGTCGTCGACTCCTGAGCGTGGTCAGGTCGAGAAGCCAGAAGTCCTGGGCAGACCCCTGGCCCTGCATGTAGACAAGGCCCGTACCATCCGGAAGAAAGCGTGCACGCTGTCCCCAACGAAACAAATCGATCTCGGGAAATCTCACTGGCTCCCCATCGGGACGGACGGCCAGGAGCGGCGTGACAACGTTGACCTGCGCGCCGGTGTAGGCGATGAGATTCCCTTCCGGTGACCAGACGGGATTCAGCGCCTCCCCATCGACGATGCGCTCGGCGGCGCCACCCCCCACAGGAATCTTGAACAAACCCTCCACGCCTGCTTCGTACCCGCCGGTTACGATCCATTTTCCATCGGGTGACCACGCGGCAGCACCTCGCGCGTCAATGGTCTCGGACAGCAGTCGCAAGCGGGTGCCGTCGGCTCCAAGCGTGTGAAGCCGCCATCGTTCCTCGTTACGAAGGAGTAGAACGACCGTCTCGCCATCCGGTGACACCGCAGCCGGCTCGAGCAGCGCCGTCTTGCTGCCCCTCCAGATCTCCGAGGGTTTACCGCCGGAGTAGCGCCATAACCCGTCGCCACTTCCCCGCGACGACAGATAGAACATCGACGAGCCACCGAAGCGCGGCGAGAGTGCGCGGGGCGTCTGCAAGTCGGTGATCGGCTGCGCGTCACCCTCGGTCGCGGGGCGTTCCTGGATCGGCACACTCCAGAGCGTCGACCGTGCATCCTGAACGGTGACTACCAGGCGGCGTCCGTTGGCGCTGGCCGATATCGACGCGTACTGCTCCAGCCCGATACTTGCGCGTCGAGAGACTCCCGTCCGAACATCCAGCGCCCACAACCAGGGTCCCGCACCGTCGGTATCCCGCGCGCTGTAGAGCACGGTGTTTGCGTCGATCGGCGTTGGAGACCGTACGTCCAGTTTGCCGTGGGTTACCTGCTCTAGATCTTCGCCGTTCACACGCACTCGCCAGAGGTCCATCTCGAGGGTTGCCGGGCGTCCGCGAGCCATGTAGATCCACAGCCCGTCGGCGGACCAGACCGGGTAGTGTTGGTGGGTTCCCGCAGGTGGACTGAGGATCTTGCGGCTGTTGGTCTCGTTGCTATCGGCGATGTAGAGCGGGTCTCCTGCGACGCGCTCGTGGTAGACAATCTGAGTGCCGTCGGGAGACCACGCCACGGTGACCGATTCCTCGCTCAGGAAATTGCGGACCGATCCCCCGAGCAGAGGCATCATGCGCACCCTCCGCAACGGACCGCCGCCGAGCCAGATCTCCGAACCGTCGCTGTTGAACCCGACGCTGCGCACCGCTGCGCGGGCATCGTCCATTGTGAAATCGTCCGAATTGAGCTTGCGAAAATCGCCGGCGCCGATCTGACCCACGTAGAGCTGGAACGGCCCGTCGCGATCCGAAACGAACGTGACAAACCTGCCATCCGGTGAGATCGCGGCGTCGTACTCCGCTCCGGGGAAATCCGTGACCCTGGTAAACCGCGCGCCGGCCAGCGGATTCGCGTCCTCGGCTTCGGCCTTGTCGGCCGTCGGCCACAGCGCGGCCGTGAGTGCGGTCGTCGCGGCGATTGCCAGCACGGCGATGGCGATCCAGTAGCCGCGGGAAGAACGGACGACAGAAGGTAAATCCGGGTCCGTCGCCTCCAGCTCGATGCGAGCGTCGGCGATGTGGTGCAGTCGATGACGCGGATCCTTGGATAGGCAGCGTTGCAACAACCGTCGCAGGGCCGGCGTCGTCCCCTCCGGCAACCGCGTCCAATCCGGCTCCGTGTGCAGGATGGCCCCGATCGAATCGGACACGGTCTTGCCGCCAAATAGCACCTGTTGAGTCAGGCACTCCCACAACACACACCCGAACGACCAGATGTCGCTTCGTTCGTCCACGTCCTGCCCGCGGGCTTGCTCCGGGCTCATGTAACCCGCCGTGCCCAGCAACATCCCGGCCACCGATCCCACCGAGGTCATCGTCGGGGAGAGCGATGGGTCGCCGCTCTCCGCCTCCAGGGTCTTGGCCAGACCGAAGTCCAGAATCTTGACCGTGCCATCGGGCGTGACCCGAATGTTGGCAGGCTTGAGGTCGCGATGAACCACGCCACGCCCGTGGGCCGCCTCGAGCGCCCTGGCGACCTGTCCCGCAATGCCGATGACTTCCTCTATGGAGAGCCTTCCCCGGCTGATTCGCTGTGCAAGATCTTCTCCGGGAACGAGCTCCATCGCCAGGAACCTCGTGTCGTCCGAACGATGCACCCCGAAGACGGTGGCCAGGTTAGGATGATTCAACGACGCCAACAGTTTGGCCTCTCGTTCGAAGCGGGCCAGTCGCTCGGCGTTCCCCGCAAATGCGGCGGGCAGGACCTTGATCGCGACCTCGCGATCGAGGGTCGTGTCCAACGCTTTCCAGACGACACCCATGCCGCCCTCGCCGATCTTCTCGGTAAGGCGGTAGTGCAATAGGGTTTGTCCGGGTTCGATCGTCACCGCCGTCTCCATCGTCAAACACAGCGCTGCACAGACCGATTCTATCCTCTAGGATCCACCGCATGTGGAAAAGACAAGAGCGAGGCCTCACGAGTCCCCAGCTGAGCCCTCTGACCCGGCGAGGGGCGGGCGGTCCGGGGGACTGCCGAGACGGAACACAAGTTTGAGTACAGCCAACGTTGGATTCCGAATGAGATCGAGCGAGCGAAACTGCGGACCACGCTGACCTATCGGGTCGTCCCGCGGCTGGCGCTGGGTGTCGAGTACAACCCGTTATCGGACGAAGACAAGGTCGGCCCACTGCTCAACTTCGTAGCGGTCGAGGAGACCGAGAAACGACCGGCGCTACGTCATCGGCGGTCTGAGAGCCGATTTCGACAAGGGGTTCTCGTCGACCCTTTTATGGGATGGGGTCAACCTTCACCCGACCGTCGACTACCGCCACAAACGACGCGTGTTCACCTTCTTACCGGCATCGATGGAACACCCCGGCGTCGCGTACAGCATCGCTTTCTAGGCGGGCACAACAAGGGTCAGAGCTGTTTTTCATCTGCCGCCCCGGCTAACGCGACCGTGTCGCCCCGTCGCACCGTTGATGCCGGCGCTGCCGTTCCTCTCACGGTCGGCTGGAGTCAGCCGTCAGATCGCCCGCGTGATCCTTCGCGGCCACGGCGCCGACTCGACGACGGTGACGGAGCGGGTCGCCCGGATTCGCTCGTTGCGCGCGTAGCCGACCGGGATCGTCTGCGGTAACTCGAAGACCACGTATCCCATCGACGTGAACAGCGTGTTTCGATCGCTTAGCCAGTGTCCACCCTCGGGACCCAGGACTCCGTCCGTCAACCGCTCCGTGTGATAGGCGTCGTACGCCTCCTTGATCGTCGCCTGCCCGAGCACGTTTCCAGCGGGGCGATCGGTCTGAGAGAACGTCGGTTGGCAGCCGAGCACCACCCACGCCAGCAGCGAGAGGACGAAGCGAATCCGCGGGTTCATGGGCGGAGATTACCACGGCGGGCTGGACACTCCGGAGCAGAATCACTGCCGGTGCGCCGGTCGCGGTGTGGACGGATTTGGTTCTAAAATAGGGTCTAAAATAAATCTGTCCCCTTTTTGTCCAGGAGATGACTTCTCATCATGATGAAACAGGTTCCATGTCCAAAATGCGGCTGGTCTTTTCAGGAAGAGGAGCAGCGCGGCATCCGCTACGGGCGCTGCAAGACCTGCGACGGACTGTGGTTTGACTCCCTTGCGCTCGACGCCCTGTTCGCCGAGTTTTCCACGATCCAACACGAGGGCAGCATCGAGGAGTTCATGAGTCCCGCGTTTGGCGAAGCTAGCGCCCTTGTGTGTGGGATCTGCGACACGGCGATGATGCGCGGAACTCAGGACAAGATCGCGATCGACTGGTGCGGCGGTTGCAGTGCCGTGTTCCTGGATCACGGAGAGTTGGAGAAACTCCTCTCCTGGCGGAAGGATCGAGGCGCTGCGGAACGGCGACGTTTCGGCCGTGCCGCCCTCGAAGAGCTTGTCGATATCTTCATTTCCTTCGAGCCGTGGCTCTCCTACTTGGCCCGCAATAGGGTCGAACTACCGGACCCACCGACCGACTAGGAAAACGGGTGAGAGGAAACCCTATCAGGCAGGGCCCATCGTCAAGACAACGTTCCCCTTCTTGCGGCCCGATTCCACGTAGTGATGAGCCTCGACGGCCTGTTCCAGGGGGAAGGATCGGTCGATGATCGACCGGAGTTTGCCGGATTCGATGAGCTCTCGCAGGTGGTTCAATTCGTCGACCGTCTCCGGTGCGAACTGCACGATCACGTCCTTGTCACTCGTCATCGATATCCACGGCGCGCGGAACATCTGAAAGAGACCCGCCGGGTTGGTCAATAGATATCTTCCACCGCTGTTGAGGGTTCGAATCCCTCGAGACAGCGAGCTCTTGGCCACCACATTGAAGATCACGTCGTAGGTCTCGCCGTTATCCGTGTAGTCTTCTTGCGTGTAGTCGATGACATGATCCGCCCCGAGCTCGCGCAACATGTCCAGCTTCTCCGTGCTATCGACGCCGGTCACCGTCGCTCCCATCAGCTTGGCCAGCTGCACGGCGAAGGTCCCGAAAGCTCCGCCTGCTCCGTTGATGAGGACCTTCTCACCTTTCCTGATTTTCGCTTTCTGGAGGTAGTGCCACGCGTTGAGCCCACCGAGGGGCACGGCTGAGGCCTCCTTGTGGGTCATGTTGGTGGGTTTCGTCGCGATCGTGAAGCGGCTAGGTAGGCAGACGTACTCGGCGTATGCACCGAAGCGAACGCCGGAAGCGGCAAACACCTGGTCGCCTACCTGAAACTGTTCAACGTCTGAGCCGACGGCTTCGATTTCTCCGGAGAAATACGCGCCGAGGATCTGCTTGCGCGGCTTCGTGAGTCCGAAGAACAAGCGGATGATGAACCAGATCACGTTCGGAATTTCGGACCGACGCATCTCGCAATCGCCGGTATTGACGGTTGTGGCAGCGATCCGGATGAGGACCTCTTTCGCCCCCGGAGTCGGCTTCACAACCTCCCTGAGTGTGAGGACCTCGGGGGGCCCGTACTCTGTGTGAACGACGGCTTTCATGGCTCGATCTTGTCCCGATGGTGATGGATTTGAGTGTAACAAATCAGTTTGGCGAGAAACGCCCCGTAAGGGCCGCAACACGCCTGAAGAAGATCGTTGCCGATAGGTCCATGTCCACCCTGGCCTGGAGTTGTTGTGCCGTCGCGACGGTGTCGATCCCGTCATCAGACTCGACACAGGTCGGCGTGCCAAAGTCCGTGCTGTCGGTGGATCGAAGAACGTCGTACAGCGGCGTGCCCCAACCGGCGGCGGCGCGATGCTGGCTCTCGGACGCGGAGGCCCACGCCAGGAACGCCCTGAGGATCTGGCAAACGGCGGACTTCGTCGAACCCCGACTCATCCAACGCGCCAAGGCCCTCGCCCGATAGAAAAGAGGAAAAGGGGACAGATTTATTTTCCGCTCCGCGGGAAAATAAATCTGTCCCCTTTTCCTGCCCCCTTTTCCGTCTCCCGTAGGGGTTTTTCTTTCAATTTCGGCGGGTTTTCCTGATGGGCCGCCGTTAGGCGGTGTCGTACAAAGTAGGGGTCTGCGGAGTCCGCTCTGCCCGGGGCGACGTTCGTGCGACGGCCCAAACCGAGGAGAGATCGACATGCGTGGCTGGCCCTGGATCGCAACCCTTCTTGTCCTGTCGATGCCATGGATTCCGACTGCAGCGGACGACAGCGACTGCGCGACGGACGGCACCGAAAAGCCCTATTCCAGGCTGGAACCGTCCGTTCCGGGCAGTGGGCGACATGCGCTGAAACTGGCAGAGGCTCCGATCCGCCGTCCCGGCGAGGCGACCGTCGAATCCCTGGCGAAAGTGCCCGCCTCCGATCTGACCTGGGGCCGTTGGCTCCCGGGCTACCGACCGATCACCGCCCTGGCCCACGAACAGCTGGAGCTCTGGAAAGCCCGCCAGGTGGCCGGATCGGTGCAGATCCCCAACGCCTCCAACAGCAACTACGGGAATAACCTTATTAACGGCACTCGCGTTCCCCGGCCGCCGATTGAGGAGATCGAGTACATCGTCCGGGAGACGACCTACCCGATCTCGACCATCGATCTGCGGGACCTGGACCTCGACATCAACGCACGGACCACGCCGCCGAAAGCCGACGAGTCCCACAACGAGCCGGCCTCCGAGTACCACCCGCTGTCCGGTATGACCCTGAATGACTACATCACCCTCAAGCAGTTGGCCGAGAGCTCTCCGGCTACGCCCGACGCACAGCTAGCGACGGTGAATACGAGCCACGCGCCGGTCAGCGACGGTGTGTCGTTCGACGCCATTCCCTCAAACTTCACCAGTGTCCCGCCGGACCCGATCATGACCGCGGGCCCCAGTCACCTGGTAGCCATCGTGAACACGCGGTACCGGGTCTGGGACAAGACCGGTACACCGCTGATCGCGGAGATCGACCTGGACACGTTTTTCAGCGGCGTCCCGAATTGCGACGGCGTATTCGACGTCTACGTCGACTACGACGAGGCCAACGACCGCTTCGTGATGGGCGGGATGACCGTCGTGGAGACGGCAGGAACGACGACGTACCTGTGTCTTGCCGCATCCGCAACTAACGATCCGACCGGTGCCTGGCACCGCGCGGGGTTCCGCGCCGATGCCAACTCGACGACCGAGTGGGTCGATTTTCCCCACATGGGTATCGGGCTGGACGAGATCTACATCTCCGGCAACATGTTCAATGACGGTGCCAACTCGTTCAACCACACTCGCGTCTTCGCCGTCGATCGCGACGCACTCTACGCCGGCAATCCGATCGCCGTCGCCGAGGCCAGTCTCGGCACGATCTTCTTCACCGCCCAACCCGTCAAGATCCGCGGCTTCACCTCCGGCGGCTGGCCGGCTCCCGGAACGCCCCATCACTTCGTCTCTCACGACGCCGGGGGGAATACACGCATCTGGCGCTGGGACAACCCCTTCTCCCAGGCCCCGACCGTTTACGGAGACGTGGCTGAGGCCGCGTTCAACGGCGTTCCACCCCAGGCCACCGAGCTCGGTGGCGGTGCGCCCAACGACACGGGATCGGCAAAGTGGCTCGACGCCGAATATCGCGACGGCCGCCTGTGGACCACACGCAATGTCGCCTGCGACCTCGGCGGTGGCAGTTCCGAGAGCTGCCTCGACTGGATCCAGATCGATGTCTCTGGACCCTCGCCGGTCCTGGAGCAGCAGCAGATCGGCGGCGCCTACGGTACCGCGGACGAGTATCGCTACTTCCCGGATCTTGCCGTCGACCGCAACAACAACATCGCGATCGGTTACACCAAGTCCGGTGACGCCTCCTACGCAGGAGTGTGGGTCACCGGGCGAGAATTCGGCGATGCCGCCGGGACGCTGCAAGCCGAAACCCTCCAGCGGGCCGGGCTCGGCAATTACACCGACGGCTCGGGTTGTGGCGGCAGCTGCGACCGCTGGGGTGACTACACCGGCATGGCGGTGGATCCGGACGGCTGTACGTTCTGGTACCTCGGACAGTACTCCGATGGTGGCAACTTCAACTGGGGCACCCACATCGGCAACTTCCGGTTCCCATCCTGTAGCGTCGACTCGACGCTACAGGTCTCAAAGGGAACGGTGTCCTGTAACGATTCACTGGACATCACGGTGACCGATTCGACGGCGATGGATGCGGCCACGGTGTCGGCCCAGACCACGATGACGACGACGGGTGGTGATTCCGAGACCGTCCCGGCCGTGAACTGGGTGGGATCGGATTGCGCCGGCCCCGACTGCACGACCTGGATGACCACCCTCATCGTGTCGGACGCCGCCGGCGCGGTCGACGACGGCACGCTCAACGTGAGCGACGGCGAGACGATCACGGCGACCTACCTCGATCCCCATGGCGGCCATGACGACCAGGCCCGCAACGTCGCGGCGACGTGCAGCACCCGTCTCGACGACGGCGGCTACCTGACCGATGGCGGCTGCGAGGGAGGCGAAGGAACGGAACTCTATCGCGAGTACCTCGATGGCGGTGAGTACATCGCCTACACGTTTGGGGTCTTTAACCCCTTGACTGCTGACCCACTCACAGACCTCGATGCGACGCTATCGATCACCGGCCCCGCCGCGAGCAAGGTGACGATTTTCAACCCCAACGTCTATATCGGATCACTGGAGCCGGGCGAACTCAGCGGACCGGTGTTCAATCTTTACATCGACCCAAGCATCGATGCAGGCGGATTGCGGCTGACCGAGAATGATTTCAACCTGACTGTGACGTCGATTGCCGACGGGTTCACTGCGCCGCAGGTTCTGACTCAGGTCCAGGTGCTACAGGGTGACGACAACATCGTACGCGAATCTGAGTGCTGGAACTTCGAAGGCGGAGCTGCCGGGTTCGTTAACGACCGCTACGTAAACAACTATACCTGCATGTTCTCCGATGGTTGCGCCGTGACGACATTCGTCAACACCATCGAGGCTCCCTGGATACACGGCAGCGGTTGCGGAAGCGAGACTCGCACCGATCACCCGTCGATGTCGTGCGACGTCGGTGGAACCGACGCGATGATGAGCAACCCAGACTCCGGTGTCTGCGGAACGTTCAATACGACCAATGACACGATCACAGACGACGTGCTTTACTCGCCAATCTTCTCTCCGGCGAACACCGGGAACGCCGGCAACGGACAACCGTGGTTCTTCGACTGGCAGTACGCCGAATGGTTCTATCGCTCGGACATGATTTCCGGAACCGATACGGCGATGGTGATGGGCATGTTCTGGGACGACGACTACCTGGGCGTCGCCACGCCGGCGGTCAACGAGGTCGACAGCCTGTACTCGTTCTTCTTCGGCTACTTCGCCTACGCCAACACAGGTTGGGAGAGTGCGACACCATGGGATTCTGCTGAACCTCCGCAGAACCTGGACGGCACTGGCTTCGGTGGTGCGCCAAAACTAGCAGAGTCCGGTCTTCAGTGGCGTTGGGCCGTCGAGGTGTACGACGCCGACTACGGAACGGACCCCGAAGCGACGCCGTCGACTGCAGGTCTCTCTCTCGATGATATGCAGTTCGTCTACGACCAGTATCACGCCGAGGAACAGCTCGGAACCTGCGCCACACCCGCGGCGGTCGTGAGTTTCGATCAGTATTCTTATCTGCAGTGCCCGGGCGACGATCTCGGAATCAATGTGATGGCCCCGGCAGCAGGCGGATCGGTTCGCGTCACCGTACGTTCGCTTGGAACCGGCGACAGCGAGACCATCGTGCTGGTCGGGCCCGGCCCGTACTTCTCGACGACGTTACCCTACTCGACGGGCGACGGGGCGAACGAGAATGACGGCACCCTGCTCGTCATTCCGTCCGACGTCTTCTCGCTGACCCATCTCGACGATCCTTCCGCCGAGGTCGCGCTTGCCGGCCTGGTCTGCTCCGGCGGCGACGTCGTCAGCGAGGGCGTGGTCGCCTTGACCGACAACGGTGACAGCGACGACTTTGCCGACCGCAACGAGACGGTCGATGTCTCACTGCGAATTAGAAACAACACCAGTCAAGATCTGGTGAATGCCAGCGTAACGATCGCGACCGACGATCCTAACGTGGACTGCGTGATCAAGGACAGCGCCTCGTTCGGTACCGTCCTGGCAAACGGTGGCACCGCGACGAACAACCTCGTCAGCGATCCGTTTACCTTCAAGATCGCCGATCAGGCCGAGTGTGCCGATCCCACGGCGCCACCCACCGCGACGTTTCAGGTGTTGATCTCGGCCGACGGCTTCGCCGGAGCCAGCCAACCTCAGGAGTTCACGCTGATTCTGGATCTCAACGATCTTCCCGGCACGATCACGTTTTCGGAGAACTTCAGCGCCGACCCGGCGGGCTTCCACCACGAGGTCGGCCCCGGCGACAAAGATCGCACCTCGACCGACATCGGTGGCCTGACCTGCAGCCCCTACGTGGACGAGTTCTTCTGGGATGCGTCCGGTGGCAATCCCGGAGGCGGCTACTTCCTGTGGCAGGATCCGGCGGACTCGTTCCCCAACGGAACCTACAGCGATCTCAACGACTCGATTTTGTATTCGCCGGTGTTCAAGGTGGGCGCTACGTCCACGACCCTCAGCTTCGATCACGAATACCTGTTCGCGTGGACCGGCACGTTCCGGCTCGACGGAGTCGTTGTGGACTACCAGGTCAACGGCGGAAGTTGGCAGAAACTCTCGACGCTTCCCTACGACGGATCGCTGATCTGGAATCTGTACTGCAACCCGTTGTGCAACGGCACCGAGTTCGGCTTCCCCTGTGAAACGGAACGACCGGAAGAAGGCGAAGACGTCTTTAACCAGTTTGACCAGGGTGTCGTCAACTGGACCAGCGTCGGCGGCGCGATCACCGGGCTCACCCCCGGCGACCTGGTTCGTGTCCGGTGGCGATTCGGCTCGATGAACTCCGCCGTCTACGGGATCAGCACCGATGGCGGTTACGGGCTGGACAACGTCAGCCTGACCAACATCGTCGAGCTTGAATGTGACAGTGCCGTGAACGCGGACACTGGATGTGGCGTGGTCTTCGACTCCGCGGGCAACCTGGTTGAGGTCTGCGGCGACGGCGATCTTCTTGTCGAACCGACCGAAACGTGGTCGGTCGATGTGACTCTGCGCAACTCGAGTGTCTCCAGCGCCGTCAACACGACCGCCGACCTGGCGACGGGAGTCGCCACGCCGCTGGCGGCGTCGATCTCTAGTCCAGGGGCGAATTTCGGAACGATCTCGGCGGCAGGGGCGACGGCGACGGCGAGCTACCAGTTCGGCGTCGATGCCGGTGCGGTGTGCATCGACGACATCGTCTTCGATGTCGAGAACATCACCGACAACGCGACCAGTCATCCCGACAAGCGTGCGGCGTTCAGCGTGGCCGTCGGCGGGCCGGGCGTTCCGGAACCCGCCACCCAGGTGACGGACCCGATCGTGGCAAGTGACGAAAGTTCGGTGACGGATCTGTCGCCGTCGATGACGACGGCCGCACCTGCGAACGACGTCAGCCTGACGTTCAACCAGAACTACACCAATTTGACACCGCAGGAAGTCGCCACCCAGGACACGGATCCGCTGATCGCGGAAAACTCGTCGGTGCTTTCAACGCTGAGCACGCTCATCACGGATCCCAACGATGCGGTCTCCGTCGACCTGGACTGGACCTCGTTGACACACGAGAAGGTCACGCAGTGCACCCGTGTCTACATCCGAACGCCGCAGGGATTCAACCTTACGCTGAAGGACTTCGACGAGGTCGCCGCGAACCCTTACGACCTGCTTGCGATCTACGGCAACCCGAACGGCGGGCCCGGCCAGTATCAGATCGGGCTCGAAGAAGAGGCCAGTGGCCCTTGCAAGATGGACGCGCAGATCTCCGGCACGACGCTCACTATCGTGGAACCGACGACCGCCGGTAGCTGGACCGCCAACGCGCAGATCAGCCTCTGGGACGGCAGCGGCTACACTGTCGTGAAACCGTTCGGCGCCGCCGACGCGCAGCCCTACGACGTGACCTCGATCTACAATGCGGCCGGCCCGGGAGCATACAAGTTGCGAGTACGTGAGGCCGGTGGCGGTGGTGTCGCCCAGCTCGCTAACGCTGTTCTGACAGCAACTGGGATCGAATGTGATCTCGGTTGCTCGACATTTGTCCCGCCGGCGCCCCCTGTCGCCGATGACATCGTTGGGATAGGTCTGCGACTGACGAAAGGCGTGGCGCCTGACGAGATCGACTTCACTTTCGACAGCGCGACGTGTTCTGCCGATCACGCCGTGGTGCTTTACGGGAATATCGGAGACTACAGCGGTTACCTGGGTGCGGTCGATTCAGGCTGCGACGCCGGGTCCGGTCCCGCAGCCACCGTGACCCACGTTGGCGACGACGTGTGGTTCATCATGCACTGGGTCAACCAGGATGGGGCGGCCGGCAGCGCCGGTTCGAGCAGTGCGGGATCGCGGAGTTGGAATGCCGTGGGTCTGTGCGGCGTGGCCTCGGACGACACATCCGATGGAGTCTGCGACTAAGATAGGTGGATGGCTTTTCGTGCTTGCATAGGACTACTCCTCCTGCTGTTGGGTGCTCCCCCAGCGCAAGGCGAGGGCCATCCACCGAACGTCGTACTTATTACGCTCGATACCACGCGCGCTGATCACCTGGGGTGTTACGGCGCGGAGGGCGTCAAGACGCCCAACCTCGATACTCTGGCAAGAAACGGTGTGCGCTTCGAACGGGCGCAGTCCCCCGCTCCCCTGACGGTCCCCGCTCACGCCAGCCTGATGAGTGGCCTCGTACCACGCCGACACGGGGCCCGGGACAACGCCCTTCATCTTCTGCCCTCCGACGTTCCACTCCTGGCGGAGTCGCTCTCAAGAGCCGGCTACGACACGGCGGCCTTCGTCTCATCGGTTGTCCTCGACCGACGAGTCGGTCTGGCGCGCGGGTTCCGGATTTACGACGACCGGGTACGCGTCGGGCGACGCGAGGCGTTCAACTACGAGGAGCGTGCGGCGTCTCAGACCAACGCCGCCGTCTTTGAACATCTACCGAAACTCAAACCACCGTTCTTCCTGTGGGTCCACTATTTCGATCCGCACCTGCCCTATGTTCCGCCACCGCCGTATGACGCACAGTTCAGGGGTCGCCCGTACGACGGTGAGATCGCGTTCATGGACGCCGCGATCGGCCGCTTGCTGGGAGAACTTCCAGGCTCGTTGGTGGTGATCGCCGGGGATCACGGCGAGAGTCTCGGCGAGCACGGCGAGGCGTCCCACGGTGTGTTCCTTTATCAGAGTACCCAGCGCGTCCCGTTGATCGTCAACGGCCCCGGGATCCCGGTAGGCCGTGTCGTGGGCGAACGGGTCGGGCTGGTCGACGTGATGCCGACGCTGCTGGATCTGCTGAAGATCGAAACTCCGAAGGAGGTCGACGGAAAGAGTCTGGTGCCACTGCTACGGAACAAGAAGTGGAAGGACCCGGGCTATGAGATGGAGACGCTGTTCCCCGCACTTGCGTATGATTGGGCACCGCTGCGCGGACTCGTTCGTGGGGACCTCGTGACCATCGATGCGCCGCGCCCGGAGGTTTACGATCTTTCCACGGACCCGGCTCAAGAGAAGAACCTCGGGACCGTGCGGCCGAGAGCGCGGCGGATGCTGGAGTCGCTGCGACGGGAAGGTGCCACGAAGACCGAGGCGAAGCAGGACTCCCTCTCCGCGGAGCGAAGGATGAGGCTTGCCTCCTTGGGCTATGCGTCCGGAGCATCGGGTGACGCGTCGCTCGACCCGAAGGACGGGATCGTGCTGCTTGGTGTCCTCGAAAAGTCCCGGGAGGCGATCCAGCGGCGTCGCCCTCAGGACGCGATCGAGCCTCTTCGTGGCGTGCTTGAAGAGAACCCGGGGAACCTACAGGCGCGACTGGCTCTGGTGTCGGCGTTGTTGGGCGCGGGCCAACCGGCCGCCGCTGTCTCCGCCGCGCGGGATGCCCTGACGAGGCACGCGGACGACGATCTCGTGCATTTCAACCTGGCCAACGCGCTGGCAGCGGAATCCGCCCATCGTCCCGAGGCTCTAGGCGAGGCGGGCGAACACTACGAGACCACGTTGCGGCTGAACCCGCGGCGCGCGGACGCCTACCTGAACTTCGCGTCGCTGCTTGTCTCCACGAACCGCCACGAGGCGGCGCGAAGCGTACTGGAAAGAGCCGGCGATGCCGGCGTGGCGGACCCCGACATCTCCGCCGAACGCGGCGTCCTCGAACTCATGCGTGGACGCAAGGAGGCGGCGATCGCGCACTTCAAGGAGGCGCTCCGCCTGAACCCCTTCGCCGCGGACGTCACCGAGGCCCTCAGACGACTCAAGGCGACTCCTGGTGACACACATTGACCGAGCGCACCTGGAAGTAAGACAGGTCGGGTGTGCGCGACGTACCACCCGGGACGGTCAACGACGACACGTTGGTACGGCCCGTCAAGTCCACGTCGCCCGAGAAGTTGGCGTTCGCGGAGTGCAACACGTGATAGCCGAAGACGGCACCCGCGCTGCTCCAATCGAACTGCAGTTCCTGCGCGGATCGATCCACCGTCAAGTTGTCCACGGCGACGGAGGGCGTCGGCTCGGCGCAGATAAGCTCGCTGCAACCGAATGCGCCTGCCGAGGACACGTGCAGCGTCCAGTTGTTGAAGGTCCCATTACCACCGCCGAACTGCGTGTTCTGAACCGACAGAGTCCAGGTACCGCTTAGCGACTCGCCATTAAAGTCCGCCATCGTGCCGGGACCATCGGGCGAGGTCAGCAGGTCGTACGTCGTGTTGATCCCGCCGCTACCAGGAGACTCATCGTGGAGCCGAACGGTCGTCCCCTCCGGCGAGCTGAGTTCGACGATCAGATCACCCGGGATCGTGTGGGTGATCGCGACCGAGACGTCAAGGTCACCGATGACCGTGTCCTCGGTGATCTCCATCGTGGAGAGGATCGGCGACGTGTTGAAACGTGACATCGTCTCGTTGGCCGACTCGAAGAACTCCCGATCGACTTCGCCCAATGTGAAATCGAAGCGTGTCGATCGCGTCGACGCCCCGTCGGCGTTCATCTCGAGCTCGAGATCGATCGTATCGCCGCAAGCGATGCCATCGTTGAACAACGTCACCTCAAAGTACGGTGCGTTCGACTCGAGTTCGGTGTCGACCGCGATATCGGCCCAGTCGGCAACCGGTTCGATCACGCGTCCCTGCGAGGCGTCGACGACGCGCAAGCGGCCATGGACATTGACCGCGCCGACAAGGCCTCCATTGAACAGGGTCACGGGAAGCTCGATCGTTTCACCGGGATCCATCACGCCGTTACCGTTCGTGTGGACACCGGCCTCGATCAGCCGATGTGCGTTCATCTGGAGTCGTGGCCCGATGGGACTGGCCTCGCAGTTCGAAACCGGGCTGTGACAGACCGGGTTACTGCCGACCGCCGCGACGCGGTAGTAGCGGGTCACGTCGGGATCGCCGACCGAATCGACCCAACTCGTCGTCGGCGCCGCAACGACCGCGGCGGCCACCTGCTGCCGCTGACAACCGAGATCCCCGCGGTAGACGATGTACTCCTGCGCGCCCGCGACCGGGGTCCAGCTTACGCTCGTACCACCCGGTAACGTCGTCAGGTTTGTCACGGGCGTCGTGAACGCCGGGCACGAGGACGTGCTCTGGTTCTCCGGATCTCCAGGAGCTCCACAGGCGATGTTGTGCCGGGCGAACGCGGCGTAGATCTCCGCTGCGTGGGGCGTCCCGTTGGAAAGGTCGGCGTCATCGTCGTCGGCCACCCGCAGTTGCTGGTACCAGGTGCCGGCGCCGCAGCTATCCGAGGCCGGAAGGGCACAGTTATAGATATCGCCGCCGGAACCCACGCGACTGGAGTACCAGAGCCGCTCGGCCAGCTGCCAGGCGCTGTCCGGATCGATGCCCGATGCCGGTAGATCGCGCACGGCCAGATCCCACATCGCCTCGTCAATCGGATAGGACTCGCAGTGCACCGAGCCTCCGCAGGGCGATTGCGAGGAGCCGCCGGGGTTACAGTTGTCCTGCACAAAGCCCTGTGGCGTTGCCGGGGTGTTCGCGGTCCGCATCGCCCAGTCGTGATCTCGGAACCCCGTACAGCTCAGGCAGGTGTCCCCATAGCCGGTGCACGGGGAACCATCGAGGAATAGTCCTGTGGCGAAACAAGACTGTCGCGAGGCGAACATCGCGACCATGTCGCCGTAGGATTCCGACGTGCTGTCCCAGCTGCCACCGTCGTTTTGATCGTAGCCGTGGCCCCACTCATGGGTCACGACACTCTGGATCTCTCCACTGTTGGCGCAGGTCGCACTCTGCCGATAGACGTAGATCCCACCGCCACCGTAAGAGGCGTTGCAGGTGCCGTTCCAGTTGCTGTTGAGAGTGACGCGGCCCTGTAACCACGAATTGCCCGGGTTGTAAAATCGGGCGACTTCGGCAACGCGATTGGCGTGATAGTAGGCAGTGCGCGCGGCCGACGTATTCCCCGGAGAGCCAAAGGGATCGATATCGCAGTTCTCGCCTTGCTTGACTCCGAGCTGCACAGAACCGTCGCACCCGGCCGTCTCGAGAAGCGAACCACAGTTGTCATTGAGCTCGACGTACTGCCCTACCAGGGTCGTGTCGAACGAGGCAGCCGAGTCGAAACATGCGAAGTTCCCGTAGCTATCCGTATAGCCGTTGGGACCACCGGACTCGGTCCAGTCCGCGAACGGCATCGGAAAGTCATCGAGCTCGCAACCACCGGCGGCACAATCGCCGTCAGGTTGCTCCGGGATCACTCCCCCTCGAACACCGGCGTAATGGGCGTCGTCGTAGAACGCGTCGACTCGCGCGGTGTGGGCATCGACCTCGCCGACCCACTCCGCCGGCCCGTTGGGGTCGCGGTACCGCAGTCGCCAGATCAGCCGATGGGACAAGCCGTCTTCCTCGACCGCGACAAGTGTCAGCTCCGGATCCCCGTCGGGTACGAGTTCGGCTGTGCGGCCATCGAGGTAGGTCCCGAGAGCCCGTGACGCGGTCTGGGGGTCGATCTGCGGGATGCCGCGAACCTTCGGACGTTTCCAGTTGGTGGACCCGAACATCACCAGGCGACTATTGTGAACCACGAAGTCCAGCCGCGCGTTCTCCACGCGAACGCCATCAACCTCGAGACGAAACACCAGCTTCCACTGATCCTTACGCATCTGCGAACTGGCCTCATCGTCACGCACCATCGGCACGCTCCAGCCTCGCTCCGCCAGAAACCCACGAGCCTTCGACTCCAATCTGTCGAGCGTGATCGTCTCGTCGGTAAACCACTGGATGCCACGACCGGAGGCCAGCGTCGGCATCCCGGTCCGCGGGTCGACGTAGGTCTTCCAGTCGGCGACCCGCTCTTCCGTCTGAACTGGCGCAATGGCGATCCTGCCTCCGGCTCGAACACGTGAGTAGGCGTCCAGTGGACTCTCCTGACGCACTCCGGCCGCGTAGCCTGCCGGGACCGACAACGTCAGAACGAGTGCGATTACGGGGAGGCGCATGTTCATTCGGGACCTCCCGCATTCTCCGCCGTGACGAGATAAAAGTGAACACCTGGCAGCGTCGTCCCGTCGATGTCGTACCCCACGGTCGTTATCGACGACGCGGTCTCGATGAACGTTCCGTTCGCCGTCGACGATCTTTCGATGCGATACAACGTCGCCGCGTCGTGCCCGCCATCCACGGGCGAGGCCTGCCAACTCAACTCGACATGTGCCCCCACTCGGGATGCCAGCAGTGTGTTTCCGACGGCATTCGGCGCTAGTGCGGCCGGCGGTGTGTAGTCGATGCAATCGACCCAGACACCGGAAACGTGCACCTCATCGACGGCGCCCTCGACGGTAGAGTCGCTGCCACCATCCGTCACCCGGAACCGGACCTGCATGGTTTCGCTCGGCGCGAGCAACGGCATCAGGTCGACATTCGTCGTACCCCAATCGCCCGTGGGCGTGACCAGGTGCTCCAGCGTGACCCAGTTGCTGCCGTCGTTGGACGCCTCGGCGAAGAACGAGTCCCCGCCACCGGCGTTGTCGTAGTACCAGCGATCGAACGATGCGCTCAACTCCAGGATGAACGGTGCACCGAAGACGGGCGACGTCAGCGTCGCCGTGCCGTCATCCACATCGTTATTATCCTGCTTGTTGGGACCACTGAGGAAGCCGTTGCCGGTGACCCAGCAGGTGTCGCCAGGGTTCGTCGTCGTGTCGTCCTCGGGCTGTACATAGACCGAGGCGTTGTCGTCCTCGACGACGCCGATCGGATCTTCGCGGACAAACTGGCCCCTGGATGTGGATCCCGGGTCGGACGTCCAGCCGGATGACGACTCGAAGTCTGCATCGAGGAAGGTCGAGGCGGTTTCTTTTCCGACGCGAACGCTGAAACCGCTGTGACGCACAGATCCACTACCGTAACGAAACTCCAGGTCGAACTCGACGATCGCACTACACGCGCTGGGTTCGATCGTGACGCGAAAGTGAGGGGCGTCGGTCAGTGCCGTGCCTCGAGCGGGCAATGCCGGGAACGTCGCCCGCTGGTTGTGGACGATCACACCCGGGGTGGACGACGTCAGGATCGCCTCGAGATCGGAGATCACGGAGTCGGTGCGACTCTCGGCCGTGATCTGAATCTCGATGGTCTCGCCGGGGTCCAGCAGGCCGTCGCCGTTCCCTGCACTCGTGTCGTCGAACGTATGGCCGAAATAGACGACACTCGACTCGACTGCCAGCACCGCTTCATAGGCCTGAAGCAAGCCGGTACCGTAGACGTTGTTCTTTCCTGCGGTGCCGCGGTGTTCGGCGGTCGTCATCAACGCCGCCGCCAGTTCCGCCGGAGTGGCCTCCGGATTGGCTTCCAGCATCAGCGCCAGTGCGCCCGAGACATGCGGTGTAGCGGAGGACGTCCCGCTAAATCCGCAGTAACTCCCACCCGGGCAGATCGAGGTCGTTCCGTTACCGTAGGCTGAAAGATCCGGCCGGATCAGCCCCATCGAAGCGCCGTTCTGGTACGGGTAGTCAAACAACAACGGCGTCAACGAGTGTGGGTAGCCGGTCCAGGTATAGGCAACGATATCCTCCCACGCCGACGGTCCCAGTGAGGACGACGAGGCGATCGTGTCATTGGTCCAGCTGATGTTGCCGACGGCGATCACCGAGGACAGGGCGCCGACCAACGTCTGGTCGGGGTGATGCCACGGTGGAGGGCTGTTAGCGGGAGCGCCGATCTGGTACGGGACGAGTCGCGTTGCGCTGCCGCCATCGTTACCACCCGCGTTGACGTGGATCACACCGGCGGCATACTCGGTTTCCGTCTGTCGTCGCCAACCCTCGTAGTCCGGCATATCGCTCTCGTCGTAGGGCCAGATAAACGACTCGGTGATGATATCGGCCCCCATTGCAACGGCGTAGTCGCTGGCCTCCCAGCCCATCGAGTCCGGCACGAAGCAGCTGGAGCCGAAGCCGAGGACCATCAGCTCGGCATCGGGCGCCATACCCGTCACCGTCCCGTTGGCGCCGTCACCGGCGACCTGACCGGCGACCTGGGTGCCGTGGTTTCCGGCACGTGGATCGTTGTCATCTTCGCAGAAATCCCAGCCCCAGGTGTCGTCGACAAAACCGTTCATGTCGTCGTCGATGGCGTTGCCCGGGATCTCACCGAGGTTGGTCCAGATGTGATCCGCGATGTCCGGGTGATCCGGAAAGACACCGGTATCGAGCACCGCGACGATCGCTCCCCTGCCCGTGTAGCCCAGCAGATCCCAGACGTCCTTCGCTCCCATCGCGACGACTTCGCCGCGAACGGTGGCATCGGGATTTGGCCCCGAGGCATCCCCACCGGTGGGTCCGGTCAGGGCAGGCTTGCCATCTGCGGGACGACCGCTGCCGGCGTCGTGCTGGATTCGGCGGATACCCGGTACGGAGGTCAGCAAGTCGATGACCTCCGGCTTGGCTTCGAACGCGAGTCCGTTGACGCCCCACAGGACTCGAACATCTCGAACCCCCGAGGGAGAAGCGGAAAGCAGCTTGCGCACCGGCGCCTGGCTGCGGGTGGCAAGCGCACGCATATCAGTCACAACCCGGGTCCGCCGATCGCTGCGACTCAGCCCGCGGATCGCGTCCAGTCGCCCCGCCGTGTCCGGGAACTCCTCCATCATCACGACGACCGGCAGGAAGTCATCCGGGCCGGCGTGGATCAGCGCCTGCTGCAGGTTGGAGTCGATCGTCGTGGCGCTCGCGTCCGTTGCAAGAAGAATGAGAAACGCCGCGAGCCACCTCACTCGCTTCCCCCGGAGTTCTCGGCTGTCACAAGGTAGAAATAGATTCCCGGCGCGACGGTCGCGTCGATGTCATGCCAGACGGTCGTCGTCGTCGACCCGGCCGAGTCGAAGGTTCCGTTGGCCACGGTCGCTCGATCAATCCGATAGAGCGTGGCGGCATCGTGTCCGCCGTCGGTCGGTGGAGTCTGCCAGCTCAACGTCACGTGCGTCCCTACACCGTTCGCCGTTAGCGTGTCGCCGACGGGGTTAGGCGATTGCAACACGACCGGTGTGTAGTCCTGGCAGTTGACCCACATCCCATCGACGTGCACCTCATCGACGGCACCCTCGACGGTGGAGTCGCTGCCACCGTCAGTGACACGGAATCGCAGCTGCATCGTTTCGCTGGGCGTCACGAGCAGCAGAAGATCCGCCACCTGGTTACCCCAGCCGCCGCTCGAGACGACCAGCTGCTCCACCGTGGTCCAGTTCGATCCGTCGTTGGTGATCTCGGCAAAGAACGAGTCGCCACCACCTGCGTTGTCGTAGTACCAGCGGTCGTAGGACAGATCGAGCGCAAGAATGTGTGGCGCGCCGAACACCGGTGACGTCAGCGTCGTCGTCCCGTCGTCCACATCGTTGTTATCCTGATTCTTGGGTCCGTTGAGCTCACCGTTACCGGTGACCCAGCAGGTGTCCCCCGCACCGGGCGTCGTGTCGTCTTCGGGGTTCCCCAGCGTGCTGGTCCCGTCGAGAAACACACCGATCGGATCTTCGCGGACGAACGCCCCGCGGCTGGTCGTACCGGGATCCGCGCTCCAGCCCGCAGCCGACTCGAAGTCTGCGTCCAGCAATGCGATGGGTTCTTCGTCGCCGATTCGCTGGCTGAATGATCCTCGACGAACCGAATCGCCGTAACGCAGCTCCAGATCGAACGTCACGATCGTCGCGCACGCCGTCGGATCCAGGCTGACCCAGAAATGCGGCGCATCGGTGAGCACCGTCGCTGCCGGGGTCAGGCTTGGGAAAGTAGATCGTTGGTTGTGGATCGTCACACCGGGCGTACGGGTCGTCAGGATCGCCTCGAGGTCGTCTAGCGTCACGTCGGTTCGACTCTCGACGGTCACCTGGATCTGCACGGTCTCCCCGGGGTCGAGCGCCAGGTCGCCATTGCCCGCGATGGAATCGTCAAACGTGTGGGACACGTAGACCACACCGGATTCGACGCTCTGTACCGCCGCCAGTGTCTGGACAAGTCCGCTGCCGTAGAGGTTGTTCTTGCCCGGTGTGCCGCGATGCTCCGCGGTGGTCATCAGGGCCTCCGCCAGCTCCGCCGGCGTGGCCTCGGGGTTGGCCTGCAACATCAACGCGACTGCTCCGGAGACGTGCGGCGCCGCCGATGACGTGCCGCTGAACCCACAATACGAAGAACCCGGGCAAGTCGTGGTCGTCCCGTTGCCGTACGCCGACACGTCGGGCTTGATCAATCCCATCTGGGCGCCGTTCATGTACGGGTAGTCCTGAAACTCGAGTGGCATCGTGTGTGGGTAGTCCGGGTCGGTGTTGGCGATGATGTCTTCCCACGCCGCCGGACCGATGGATGACGAGGGCGCGATGAGGTCGTTGCTGAAACTGATGTTGCCCACGGCGATCACCGACGAGACGCCTCCGACGATCGTCTGGTCGGGATGCGACCAGGGCGCCGGCGAGCCCGATGGAGCCGAGATGTTGTACGGGATCGGTCGCTCAGACAGGATCGTCCCGCCGTTGCCCGCGGAGTTGACGTGCAGCACACCCGCCGCCAGCTCCGTGTCGGTCTGACGACGAAATGCCTCGTAGTCGGGCTGATCGGTCCACCACCAGCTGTACGACTGTGTGATGACGTGGGCGCCCTGGGCGATCGCGTAGTCGCTGGCCTCCCATCCGATCGACGGGATGTCGCAATCAATCCCGAGCGACATCAACTCTGCGTCGGGCGCCATGCCGGTGACCTGGCCGTTGGTTCCGTCACCGGCGACCTGTCCGGCCACCTGTGTTCCGTGCTGCCCGCCGGACGGGTCGTTGTTGTCGAGGCAGAACTCCCAGCCCCAGGTGTCGTCGACATAGCCGTTACCGTCGTCGTCGATCGCGTTGTTGGCGACCTCACCCAGGTTGGTCCAGATGTGATCCGCCAGGTCCGGATGCGTGCGATCGATCCCGGTGTCCACGACCGCGACGATGACTCCGTTGCCGGTGTAGCCCAGCATGTTCCAGACGTCCTGCGCCCCCATCGCAATAACGTCGGGGCGTACCGTGGCGGTCGGGTTTGGACCGGAAGCGTCGCCGCCGGTCGGGCCCTCGACATGATCGGGGTCGGACCCTGGATGCGGACGGCCGTAGTCGAGGATCACTGAGTGAACGCCCGGAATAAGCGCGAGTTGCTCGATCTCCGCCGCAGTTGCCTCGAACGCCAGACCGTTGATGCCCCACAGCACGCGCACGCGGCGCGGTGCGTCGGCGTCCAGAGCCAAGATTCTGGCGCGCAAGGTCGCCTGGGTTTGCTCTGCAGTCGTCTTCAACGTCGATACGACATGCTTTCGGCGGTCGCGCCGGTTCATCTTGCGAACCTGATCGAGCAGAAGTCGCTGCTCGGGGTAGGCCTCCATCAGGACGACGACACGGAGGGATTCATCGGGCGCCGCAGAGTCCATGGCGCGAGCCAATCGAGGCGTGATCTCACCTGCGTTCGCGCTCGCACAGAGCAAACTCACGCAGAGCAACATCCCACAGAACCACGTTCTTGCCGTGAGCATCAGTCGCAGACACCCGAGAGGTCCTGAGGGAGATCGCACGCGGTCCCGCTCAGATGTTCGGGCCGTTCGAAGCCGGCGCCGTCCAATCCGTAGGTTCCCTCGACGAAACCGGTGGTTCCGACGATCAGGAAGAACGCGCTAGAGAGCCCCGGATTGAAGGATGTGACTCCAAGGTTTCCGCGGAAGCAGGCCGCGCCGGAGTACGCGTAACTCGAGACGCTGGCCAGGTCGCCGTAGTAGATCGTCTGGTCCGTCGCGTCGCATGCCGCGTTGAAGGTCACGTCGATCTCTCCGGTGGTCTGGTTGTAGGCCGCCTGCATCGAGGCTTCCCCCGGTGCGCCTGCAACGGACGGCGTCAACGTGGCCATCTGATTTGCCGTCAGGCCTGTCGCCGTCGTGGCCGTGCCGTTCGCCCAGTCGACAGTCACGTCCACACTGGTATCCGTTCCGAGACCGAAGTGCGCTATCGGCTGACTGCGTCCGAGGTAGCTGGCTCCGCCGTTGATCCAGAAGTACTGCGTGGCCGAATTCGTGACGGCGGTGACCTTCGCGCCATAACCGTCGGGGCACAGCGACGGATCTCCACTGGTGTCCAGTGCGATCTGGATCCAATTGATGTCGGTGCCGCTCAGATCGTTACGGAACAGGGTAACGGGCTCGTTGAACGCCGTAATCACGACATCCATGTCGCCGTCCTTGTCATAGTCGATCGTCAGAACCGAGCGGCCCTGCCCCGTGTGATCGAATCCGGAGCCGCCCTGGACCTCGGTGAACGTCAGGTTGCCGTTGTTGCGAAAGAGGAAGGCGGGAATATTCTCGTATTGGTTATTCCAACCGTTGGTCTCGACCAGGTCGATGAAGCCGTCGTGATCGAAATCGACGGCCTCGGTACCCCAACCCCAGCCACCCAGTTTGGCCCCGGCGGACTCGGGCAAGTCTGTAAATACGTCGTTGCCCTGGTTGACGTAGAGGAAATTCCCCAGACGCGCACCCGCGGCGTAGATCGAGGTGACGTACCAGTCCGGCAAACCGTCGCGGTTGAAGTCGGCGACCGTCGTCCCCATACCGTTCTCGTCGAGCCCGGTTCCCGACGCGGCGGTTCCGTCAGTGAAGGTGCCGTCCGTGTCGTTGATGTAGTAATGGCTGGTTTCGAAATCGGCGGCGATCAGCAGTTCCGGGTAGCGGTCGCCGTTCATGTCCACAAATCGTGGCGAAAAACCATGGAACAGTTGATCGATCCCGGCGGCAGTGGTCTCATCGGTGAACGTCTCGTCACCGTTATTGCGGAACAGCTTGTTGCCGTTCATGCCATCCCAGGTACAGACGAACAGGTCGAGATCACCATCAAGGTCGTAGTC
This sequence comes from Acidobacteriota bacterium, assembly GCA_029861955.1. Taxonomy (NCBI): domain Bacteria; kingdom Pseudomonadati; phylum Acidobacteriota; species Acidobacteriota bacterium. The sequence goes on along the minus strand of JAOTYK010000003.1, from coordinate 124,229 downwards.
ACCAAACGCAGAGCCCGTGGCGTTGAAGTCGGTTGGCGAAGAGAGATTCACACCAGCGGTCGATGCGATGTCGGTGAAGGTCCCATTGCCGTTGTTGCGATACAGGCGATGCATGCCAACGGCGTTCGGCCCGCTCACGGGGCCCGCGCTTGTGACGAACAGATCGGGCCAACCATCCGAGTTAAAGTCGCCGGCGGTTGTTCCCAGACCGCGATGCATCGCGTCCACGCCCCAGGTCGCGGCATGGTCGGTGAAGGTTCCGTTGCCGTTGTTGAGGAACAGCGCGTCTGCCGTGTTGCCGCCACCGATAAGGAACAGATCGGGCCAGCCATCGCGGTTGAAGTCGGCGACGGAGCCACCGGCGAACATCCCGGCGGCGCTCATATCCATATACATGCTCGGACTGTGGTCGAGTCCGGCGGCGACGGTCTGGTCGCTGAACTGGATCTGTGCCGCAGCGGCCAAGCCTGTGGCCAGCACGGCCATCAATGCGATGACGGTCAGGGAACGCATGTTCCCGCCAGGTCCTGGCTGAGATCGCAACCCGGCGTACCGGCGTAGTCCGGTCGCTCCGCACCTAACCGGTCCTGGCCGTAGGAGCCCTCGACCGTACCGTTGTGGCCGACCACCATGAAGAACGCGTTGGCCATGCCTGGATCAAACGTCGCGGTCCCGGACGCCCCGACAAAGCACGACGCGCCGGAGTAGACGTAACTCGAGACGGATGCCAGGTCGCCATAGACAATCGTGTGGTTGGAGGCGTCGCAAGCCGACGTGAACTCGACGTCGATCTCGCCCGATCCTGGGTTGTACACCGCGCGCATCCGCTGGCCCGGTACGCCCGACGCCTCACCGGGGGCTCCACCCCCGGCCGCCGGTGTAGCGGTAAGAATCTGGTTGACTGCGACCCCCGGCATCGACGTTGTTGTGCCGTCGGACCATTCGATATCGATATCCACCGTGGTCGCGGCCCCCAGCCCGAAGTGCGCCACGGCCTGGCTACGGCCGAGATAGCTGGCGCCACCGTTCAGCCAGAAGGACTGTGTCACGCCTCCGGTGGTCGCGGTGATCTTCGCACCGTATCCGTCGGGTGCGAGGCCAGCGTCGGCGCTGGTGTCCAACGCCAATTCGATCCAGTTGGCGTCGACGCCGCTGATGTCGTTACGAAATAGCTGCACCGGCTCGGCGTGGGACGTCACCACGACATCCATGTCGCCGTCGCGATCGTAATCCAGCGTCAACACCGATCGACCCGCACCCAGATGACTGAATCCGGATCCGTTCTGGACCTCGGTGAACGTCAAGTCGCCGTTGTTGCGGTACAGGTACGAGGTCTCGCCCGTCCACTCGGTGGTCTCCCACCAGCCGTTGGTCTCGATGAGGTCGACCCAACCGTCGTGGTCGAAATCGATCGCCTCGGTGCCCCAACCCCAGCCGCCGTCCCGCGCGCCGGACGTCTCGGGAAGGATTGAGTAGGTGTCGCTGCCCTGATTGACGTACAGGTAGTTCCCGTCCTGGAACGAACCATCGCGCCAGATCGAGGTGACGTACCAGTCGGGTAGTCCATCGCGATTGAAATCGGCGACCGTGGTTCCCATCCCGTTGTCGTCCTCGCCGGTACCCGACGGCCCGGTCGCGTTCGTGAACGTGCCGTCGCCGTCGTTCACGAAGTAACGACTGGTGCGATAGTCGGCGGCGACGATCAGCTCGGGGTAGCGATCCCCATTCATATCCACAAAGCGTGGCGAGAAGCCGTCGAAGTTATTGGCGATCTCGGCGGCCACGGTGACGTCGGTGAACGTGCCGTTCCCTTGATTCTGGAACAACCGGTTCTGTTCGCAGGGATTGATGTGGCAACTCATGGCCTCCCAGCCGCAGACGAACAGGTCGAGGTCGCCGTCAAGGTCGTAGTCGCCAAACGCTGCGCCGGTCGCTGTGGCGTAAAGACTCGACGACTCGTTGACGCCGGCGGCAACACCTCGCTCGGTGAACGTGCCGTTGCCGTTGTTCTCGTAGAGTCGATGCTGACCTAGCCTGTCGGCCCCGCCCAGGTCACCGCCACTGGTGACATAGAGATCGGGCCAGCCATCGTTGTTGTAGTCGCCGACGGTCGAGCCGCGGCCTCGGTGGACGAAATCGACGCCCCACGCGATCGCCTCGTTGGTGAACGTCCCGTCGCCGTCGTTGATGAACAACGCGTCGGCCACCATGCCGCCACCGAGCAGGAACAGATCGGGCCAGCCGTCACGATTGAAGTCCCCGACGGAGCCGCCGTGATACATCTCCTTCGAGTCCATATCCAACGGCGAGCCCGGCGAGTAGATGAGTTGGGCTGAGACCGTTTGGTCGCTGAACGCCACCGACGCGGCGAACGAGGGGCCGCACACCGTCACTAGAATGGCAACAGCGATAAACCACCGGCGAATCATTAGTCGCTTTCCCAACGGCAGCTATTGACCGAACGGGCAACGTAATAGTGCACACCGGATAGGTTCTGCGCGCCGCCGTCGATAAGCGATGTCGAACCACCGGTCGCGCCGATATGGACTGCCGTGGCCATCTGATTGTCATGGGCCCGCCAGACGTTGTAGTTGGAAGCCCCACCGACACCGGACCAGCTGACCTGAACGTCAGACGCACCGGACTTGTTCACCGTCAACGTGTCGCCGACCGGCGGCGGCACGGCTTCACCGCAGCTGACGGGGTTGCAATCCCATGGGATGTCGGCCGTGAAGGTCAACGTCCAGTCTTCGATCGTGCCGTCCGGCACACCGCAACAGCCGCTGTCGTCGATCACCTTGATGCGCCAGGTGCCCATCGGGCTCTTCCCTGCGAAGGTCTCCATCGTTCCCACCGACGGCTGAGTCGTGTCGTCGTAGGTGGTGTGGATGCCGTTGCCCGGCTCGTAATCATGGAGGATGGCGAGCGAGTTGTCGGGGTGGTACATCACGACGCGCACCTGGGTCAGGTCCTCGTGATCCAGATTGAGTGTGACACTCACATCGGTCGGAATGAAGTCGTCCGGGACATTGAGGTAGGACCAGACACCGGCCGGAGAGCTTTTCGGGACGATGACCGGAGTGTCGGTCGAGGGTCGATCGCCGTCGTAAAGACCCACATCCATCGTAAACCCGCTGCCGACGTTGAATCCGTTGCCGCTGATGGCCATGTTGGCGCCGATCCAATCACCACAACTGGCGCTCGGGTCCAGAGTGACCTCGTAGTGAGGGGCAATGGACGTCTGTTGTTGGTTGACCAGGACGTTGGAGTACGAGGCGTTGGCCTGGTAGACCTTGACGGGGCCGACGCCGTACAGCTCGCCGGTGACTGACGTGGCGTCGGAGTCGCCGGAATTGCGGAGGGTGATCGGAAGGATCGCCGTCTCGCCGGGATCCAGGATACCGTCGCCGTTGCCGTTGGCTCCGCTGTCATCCACGACATGACTCTTGTAACTCGGTCGCGGACCGGAGCTGACCGAGACCGCGCCACTGACCACCAGCGCGTAGGGCTGCGGCCCCGACGGAACGGCATGAGGGGAGACCTGAATCGAGTAGATCCCCGGCGTCGGGACATCGATCTTCACCTGCTCGACGTTGTTCAGACGGTCCACGCCGAACAGGGGCCAGGACTGGTTGTCCTTGAACGAGTTGCCCCAGAAGCCACCGCTGTCCCCGTCGACACGGAGGTCGAGATCGTTGACCAGATGGGTCGACGCGGCCGGAGTGGATGGAAAGTCGGTCCAGGCAAGGGTGACATACAGCGGCTCGGACGCGTCCAGCACCTCGAGTAGGTACGTCGCCGGCGGATCGGCCGGGCTAGCGAACCCGGTCGTATTCTCGTCGATGTAGAGACCGCGTCCCTCACCACCGAAATGCATCGAGTTGTCCAGCAGCATGCGGCCCCAGCCCATCTCCGGGCCGGTCAGCTCGATTTCACGACCCTCGGCATCGAACTCGATCGGGACGCCGGAGTTCATGATCATCGCCTTGACCAGCGCGGCTGTCGGATTGAAACCGTCGGGCGCGTTTTTCGTGCCGCTGGGGTACCAACCCTCGAGGAAGTACTGGCGAATCAACATCGCGCCCGCACCGGCGGCGGGGCTGGCGTGGGAGGTTCCGGTAGAACTCCGGACTCCGCAGTTGTTGGTCGTCACGTCGTTGTCGTTCTCGCAGGACTGGATGCTGGCGCCGGGCGACAGGATATCGGGCTTGATCCGACCGTCATCGGTGGGTCCCCAGGCCGAGATGTCCGAGAGGTAGATTGCGCTGACGCCGTTGTAGGTGCCCCCAACCGCCATACCGTTCTTGCTGGTTGCGGGGCTACCCATCGTCTCAACGCCACCGAGCGCGAAGTTGCCGATTCCGATCACGATGAGAAAGTCGGGGTTGTTCCAGATGAATTCGTCGACGTCCTCGGCGGTGTCGGTGTAGACGTTCCGGACGGAGGCGTTCTCGTTGTCTCCCCAGGAGTTGTTGTGTACCCGCGCACCCTGGTCGTAGGCCTGCTGGAAGATCGGAACCAGATCGGTCACCGGACAACCGATGCCCGGCAGGTCCCCGCAATCGTCTGCCGCGTACCCCGCATCTTGAATGACCACCTTCGCACCGGGCGCCAGGCCGTCTCCCGCGTCGTGGGCGATGGGCGTCGCGAGATCGTCGCCAACCATCGTGCCCGCAACGTGGGATCCATGCCCTTGCGTATCCCAGTGGGTCGGATCGGCGGGATTCTCGCCGGGATCCAGGAAGTTGACGGCGATAATCTTCCGTTGCGCCATATCGACGGTGGTCCCCAGGCCCGTGTTGGTCGGCGGAAGACCGAGCACACCGTCACGGTAGTAACAGGCGTCCGCGTCGACGCCTGTATCCAACACGGCACCGATCTGACCCTCACCGTGGATGCCACGATCGTGGATCGGTGTGAGCATGCCGCCATCGAGACCGGACTGATCGACCCAGACGACGTCGTCGTTCAGCAGCGTGCGACGATAGCGCCGACCCACCCAGAACACGTCGTCTCGCTCCGCCAGCGTGCCGGTCCAGGACGCGACCTCGGACGCACTAAGCGACATGACGATACGATCGAAACGCGACCCACTACCGACCCCCTTGACGTCCAGACCGGCGGCGCTCAGTTCATCGGCAACAGCGGTGGCGTCGGCGTCGGCAAACAGGTGCAACAGAACGATGATCTCATTCGCTCCCTTGACCGGTTGAGCATCGACGATCTCCGGAGAAATCTTGTGTTCGGGCAGATACGGTGTGGCCCAGTCCACACCGGAAACCGCGGTCAGGTCAACGCTGCGATTGTTGGGGATCGTGACCAGGTACGCCTGGCTCGAAAGTGGCACTTCGATTTTCACACCGGCCGAGGACAATCCACCGCGCTCGAACATCCCGGTCGGCTGCTTGTAGCGGACGACCCATCGAAGTGAGTCGGCGGATTCGGATACTCGCGGATCCCCGACGGCAAGCGGTTTGACATCACCGGAACGCAACCGGACGACGTCGTCCCCCGCGCCGACAACGGTCGTCAGCAACAATCCGGCGAGGGCGGCCACAAACACTTGTTTCAACATCGGGTTTCCTCTTCGGTCCATTAAGGCAGGCTGCAGACTCCCGAAAGATTCTGGGGAAGCTGACAGGCCGCGGTGGTGTCCTGCGGACGCTCGGCGCCGAGAGTATCCCGGCCATAGGAGCCTTCGACGACTCCATTGTTTCCGACAATCATGAAGAAAGCGCTGCTCAGACCGGCAGGATCGAACGAGGTGGTCCCGCTGTTCCCGCGCCAACAAGAGGCGCCGGAGTAGGCGTAGGTCGATACGTTGGCGAGGTCGCCGTAGTAGATCGTGTGATTCGAGGCATCGCACGCCGGGCTGAAGGCTACGTCAATCAATCCGGTTGCGTCGTTCTTACTGGCGACCATCAGTTCCTCGGGCGCTCCGCCTTCGGAAGGCTCTCCGGGTGCCGGGCCGCCGGTCTGGGGCGCCAGGGTCACGATCTGATTGGCCGCCACGCCGGTCGCGGTGGTCGTCGTGCCGTCGGACCATTCGGCCGTGATGTCGACCGATGTCGCAGCGCCGATACCGAAATGCGACGCCATCTGACTGCGTCCGAGATAGGTCGCTCCGCCGTTGGGCCAGGCGTACTGCGTCACGCCGCCAGCGGTGATGGTGATCTTGGAACCGTAGCCGTCGGGAGCAAGCGTCGTCGACGCGTCGGTGTCGAGCAGGACCTCGATGGCGTTGGTGTCGGCGCCGGAGATGTCGTTACGGAACAGGGCGACGGGCTCATCCCAGCCGGTCAACACGATATCCATGTCGGCGTCGCGGTCGTAATCGATCAACAGCAGGCCGCGACCCTGGCTGACGTGCTCGAACCCCGTACCCGCGCCCTGAACTTCGGTGAACGTCAGGTTGCCGTTATTGCGCCACATATAGGAGTTCTCGGTCAACCACTCGGTCGGCATCCAGCCGTTGGTCTCGACGATATCGGTCCAGCCGTCGTGGTCGATATCGATCGCCTCGGCACCCCAACCCCAGCCGCCGTCGCGAGCACCGTCCTCCTCAGGGACGAACGTGTAGGTGTCGTTGCCCTGGTTGATGAAGAGGTAGTTGCCATCCTGGTCCGTCGCCGGGTTGTAGATCGACGTGACGTACCAGTCGGGCAGACCGTCGCGGTTAAAGTCACCGATGGCGCTGCCCATCCCGTTCTTCTCTAGACCGACGCCGGACTGCGTCGTGTAATGGGTGAACGTGCCGTCCTGATCGTTGACGTAGTACTTGCTGGTTCCGTAGTCTGCGGCGATGATCAATTCTGGGTAACGGTCGCCATTCATATCCACGAAGCGTGGCGAGAACGCGTAGTGGTGATGTCCCAACCCGGTAGACCCGGTGACATCGGTGAACGTCTCGTTTCCATTGTTGAGGTACAGATGGTTGGCGTCAGTACCTTCCCAGCCGGAGACATAGAGGTCGAGATCGCCGTCAAGGTCATAGTCCCCGAATGTGGAGCCGGTGGCGGTCAGTAGAGCGAACGAGCTCCGGTTCACGCCCGCGGAGACCGCGATGTCCGTGAACGAGCCGTCGCCGTTGTTGCGGTACAGCATGTGTTGACCGACGCGGTCGCCATCCAGCATGTCCCCACCGCTGGTGATGTAGATGTCGTCCCAACCGTCGTTGTTGAAGTCACCGACCGTCGTGCCACGACCCCGATGGATCTTGGCCACGCCCCACGCCGCGGCGTGGTTGGTGAAGGTTCCGTCGCCGTTGTTGAGGTACAACGCATCGGCGGTCGACGTATCCCCACCGCCAAGCAGAAACAGGTCAGGCCAACCATCCTTGTTGAAGTCGCCGACCGAACCGCCGCAGTACATCTGACGCTGCGTCATGTCGAACGGCAGCGCCGTCGTGTGGCCGAGACCGGCCGATGTGGTCTGATCGCTGAACGAGGTCTGGGCCAGAACCGGCGCACAGAGCAGCGAGCAAGCTAGCAGAATCCGGACGTATCGCTTTACCACCACTCCGCCTCCGCATCGCAGGCCGTGCCGTAGCGCGGCATCCCGCCGAGATCGCTGCCGAGCGTCGAAACACCACACTCATTGCGGGCGCCGACGAGATAGAACAGCACCTGCCCGACCTCTCCCACGAAGGGATCCTCGGGCGCGTAGGTGTTGATGCTCCCCGCCGAGGAGCAGGTCGCGTTGAGGAAATCCGTCGGGTCGACGCTTCGTAGAATGTCGTAACGTGAGCGACTGCCGCCGACGGGCTCGCTCCAGGAAAATCCGATCGCACCCTTGCTTAGCATCAGGTCGGTGATCGGCTGCGGCTTACCCCAGGCGTTGGCGTCGCCGGCCACACAGTCGTTCTCGTTGGTCACGCCGTCGCCGTCACCATCGACAGCCCCCAGCCCGGCACACCAGGTGAGGAAGGCGTCGAGGACCAGCGGTTTGTCGGCAGTTCCCAGGGACTCGATTCCGAATCCGAGGAAACTGGTACGGTACCAGCCACCGTCCTTGTTGATGCCGGCATCGCCGAGATCTCCCGAGAAGGCCAGCTCGGCAGTGCCGTCGGGTGTGATCGAGTCGCGATAGTCCGGAGTGGCGTTCGCCAGGCCCATGGGACCCAGACCGGTGTAGGCGGCGCCCTGCCCCGTGATCGAGGTCATGCCCACATCCTCGCCGATGGACGCCACACCCAGCCGTTGCTGCATGAAGTCGGTGACGCTACTGAACATCGACAGGTGGTAGTCGATGCTGCTGATCAACAGGCAGCCGCCGTGATCGAGCCATTCGGGGAGGTCTCGCTCGGACGCGTCGTTGGGGCCGGCGTAGACCTCCTCGGAACCGGAGTACCAGATGATCGTGTCGTAGGGCGCCAGGATATCGAGGTCCGGCTCGATTCCGATGTGCACGGCCCAGACGTCCCAGATGTCGTAGGTCACACCCAGGCCATCGAGAACCGAACTGTACTCGTTCTGTTCGTTGGGGATGTCGTAATCGTCGTCAACCAGAAGCACATCGGGAACGTCGAGGGTCGTGAACGAGAAAGTACCGGACACGGAGCCATACCCACAGGCGTTGGTTCCCCGCACACGCCAATGGTAGGTGGCCAGCTGTTTCAGGTGATGAGGCACGGTATGGGAGGGCGACAACGTGATGGCGCTGTAGACGATGTCCAGAAAATCGGGGGCCGTGGCGATCTCGACGAAGTAGCGATCGGTCCAACTTGTCGCGCCCCACTCGAGTGTCGGGCGGGTCGAAACATCGATCGCCAGATCGACAGGCGACGTCAGCGTGGCCGGTGTCGGGAACGTGGTGTGGACGCTCAGGTTCAACGAGACTGTTCGTGTCAGAGATGACGAGTCGCCCTGGATATCCAGTGTGTAGTCGCCGTCGACGGCGGTACCCGCATCGAGTGTGAACACGGGAGTGGCCGGTGGATTGACCGGGTTGGTGCTGAAACCGGCGATCGCTCCGGCCGGAACTCCGCTGACCATCAGCGTGACGGGATCGCCAAACCCTGCCAGTTGGGAAACTTCGACATCCAATTCGCCGGGCTGCCCGGCGCAGACCTTGAACGGCGCAGGAGCGACGGACAACGCGAAGTCCGGGACCAACGCACAGTTGTAACAAACGACGGCGAAGTCCTGATCGGTGCGATCGCCGAAATGGGGCACGCCGTTGGAGTTGATGTCGGTGCCCTTGACGCGGATCGTGGCGTTTCCCGCCACGGTGGTCAACGCGACGCCCTCTGCGTTATTCATCCCGTCGGCCGTGCCACCGGTGGTGGACAGCCCGTCCATGCCGAAATCGTTCCCCAGGTAGGTCTGTCCCCCGGCGTCGAACTCCAGGTCGAGATTGTTGTTCCAGGCCGGGGTGTTACCACCGAGGCCGTGCCCCGGCGCGTCGGTCCAGACCAACATCACGCGCATGGGTTGTGCCGGGTTGGCCTGGGTCACCACCCGGGTCCACTCCTGGCCGGTGAAATCGAAAACGGTGGTCTGATCGAAGTACAACACCGGATCCGCAGGGTCGACGACCGCCGCCAGGTTCATCCGCCCCCAGCCCTGTTTGGGGCCGGGACGATGGCCCATCGGATTCAGGTCGACATCCAGCCCGCCTTCGAGATCGTGGGCCACGGGCATGAACGCCGCCTTGACCAGCGCCGGGCTGGGGTCGGCACCGGTCAGACCTCGGAAGTACTCGATGAACAGAGCGACTGCACCGGAGACGTGGGCCGTCGCCATCGACGTTCCGCAACGGAAACCGAATTCGGCGCCTCCACCCATGTCCATGAGCGTCGAGTCGATATAGCAGCCGGGGGCCACCATGTGCGGGATCGTGCGGCCGTCCAGTGCGGGCCCGTGCGCGGAAGTAAAGCCCAGGTCATTGATGTTGGCCGCGGGCGCGCCGTTACCGTCCGCAGAGGCCTCGGTTGCGCCGATCGTAAAAACGTTCTTGGCATCGTCAGGAGCGCCTTGAGTCGAAACGCCCCCTGCGCCGTTATCGATCGCCTGGAGATAGATCAGCGGCTGACTACCTGCCGTATCGGGATCGGCGTCACGGACGCCGGCATCGACCAGCAACGAATCGAGGTTGTAGCCCAGCGCGTTGATCGACGAGCCCCAGGAGTTGTTGGAGAGCACGGCGCCGTTGGTCGTCGACTGGGTCATCAGCCTGAGCATCCCTCCCGGCAACCGGTACTGGTCTCGCCAGTACTGCTCGAACAGCTTGGCCGCCGGTGCGGTACCAAGACCCCGCAGAAAGCCGGCGTTGTTCAACTCACCCGTCGTGTTGTCCCCGACGATCGTTCCGGCGATGTGGGTACCGTGATCACTACGGAAGGTCGAGCAGGTGTCGCCGACACAGGGCAGCATGTTGTTGGCCAGGTCGGGGTGAGCCTCGTCTGCGCCCTCGTCGACCAGCGCGACCACGACGCCGCTGCCATCGAGTCCCACGGTCGTCAGCCACGCCTCATAACCCGGCAGTGCAAGGTTCGCCATGTCGACGTTGCCTGCGGAGATCTGACTTGCGACCTCGGCCCGCGAGCCGCCGTCGTCGGTCGGGAGCTGGATCGAATAGACACCAGGGATCGTCGCGGCGGTGTTCAGGCGATCGCCGGGGATCGTGACCCCGACGAGTTCAAATTCTTCATTGATCGTCATCCGTTCCGTCAACGCACCACCCAGCGCACCGAGAACGCGAACGACGGCGTCGGCGTTGCCGCCGCGATAGATCAGCACCCGGGCATCGACGGGATCGTCGGGCAGCCCGCGCCACTTGGGCAAGACACGGAAGCCCGGCGCGAAGTCTCCCGTCCATCGTACCGGCCCGGACAGGTCGAGTCCCTGGCGAGCGGTTCGGTGGCCCCAGACGATGTAGGTGTACGGGTGGATGTACTGCACGACCTCGAGACCGTTGGCGTCGAGATCGGCTAGGGTTTGCGGAGAGATCGGTCCGTCGAACTGGACGAGGTGCAAATCCTCGGCGTTGTTCGCCGACGGAGAACGGCTCCAAGATTCCGGCAGCGCGGCCGGATTGGCCAGCGGGTCGAACTGGACACCGCCCAACTGCAGGACGAAATCCCCGACGGGCTTATCGGCGGCCATCGCCAGCGGCAGGCAGGTCAGGCAGACCAGCACCGCCACCCCTTTTAAGCCGTTTTTTGCCGCTCGAAACATCCGCTGAGCCCTGCCCCTGAATCGAATAAACGCGGCGGACCATCTCGGGCCCGCCGCGTCATCATCCGTCGTGATCGACGATGTTGATCGTCGAGCTACAGACTACCGACCGTTACGCACACGCTCGGCGAGCTGTCGGACCCGCTCCATGCGCTCCTCGACCGACAGTCGAGGAACCTCGGAGGTCGCCGGAGTGGCTTTCCACTGCTGAGTCGCGCCGTCATAGCTGTTACCGCCGACGGCCAGGTTGTTCAGCGCCGTCGCGCGGGGATTCGTAAGAGCGTTCTCATCCGAACCGATGGCGGTCATCGCACCACGCAGAAGCCGATCGGCGGCACGGGAGCGACCGTCGCCCTGTGAGAACTCGCAGGTCGAGAGATCGTCGCCGTGGGCCAGGTGGTCCGGCAGCGAGTCCCAGTCGATGTTGACCGTGCGTGCATTGCCGTCGGGCTTGTGGCAGACGCTGACCTTACCAAGGTCGACCTTCCAGGCTTCGACCCAACCGTCAGGGTTGGTGCCGTGACCGACGATGACGGTGCCATCGTCGCTGATGTCGTTGGCGCTGGTGAGGAACCAGAAGAACAGGTCGTCGAGACCCTGGCCCAGCAGCATGACCTGCAGGTCGAGCGTGCCGAGCTCCGGCGTCCACAACGTCGGGTACGGAGGCGAGCCGAAGAAGCCGCTACCGCCGTAGGAACCGACGACGCGCTGGCCGTCACCGCTCAGGCCGCGGGGGTTCCAGGCGTCGAAGAACGGGTCGCCCGGGAACGGCGGGGGGTCCATCTTGGTCACGCTGCCGCCGGGGCCGATGATCGCCGCGGTCGCGGTGAATTCGCCAGGGCCTGCGTAGGAGGTCAAGATGCTCATGCCGTCGTCCGACACGTCCCAACCTTCGGGGCAGAACTCGTCGCCGCCCGCTCCGAGCGGGTTGGGGCAGATGAACGACTGCACGCCGTCGACCCACTTCATCGCTTCGCGTTGGTTGGTCTGACCCCAACCGACGACGACGCTGCCATCAGCGTTGAGGCCGTTGCCACGGGTCGAGTCGTCGTTGACCGAGTTGTCCAGCGCGTACGCCGTACCGCCGGCACGATCCCACAGGAACGCGGTCGCGCCGTCGCAACCGTTGCCGTTACCGTTGCGATCGATCCAGCTGAGGCCGGTGGCCCACTGGCCGTCGTCGCTCATGGCGTAGACGCTCTGGCCGGAATTTCCGCAGAGGGAGAAGCCGTCGATCAGCGGAACGATCGGGTCGTAGCCCGCGTTGGGGAACGGGACGTTGTCCCAGATCCCGGCGGAGCCACCGAGCGAGCCCGGGGTCATGAGGATCTCGTAGCTGTCGGAGATCGCCGGCGAACCGCCGGAGATGCTTTCGGCAATGATGTACTCACTGCCGAACTGGCCGACCTGGCCCTCGCTCCATTTGGCAACACCACAGCCGAGAAAGCCGAGGCAGACCAACGCGACCTCGCCGTCGCTGGAGACGCCGAGCGCCTGGCTCAACGGGAAAGTCGCTCCGGGCTCAGGGCCCATCGGCGTAAATGTGACCTGCCGCGGATCGGCGAAGGCCGGACTGACGACGGCGGCGGCAAGCAACAGCACCGCTGCCGTAAACAAGACTTTTCTCATGGATCCCTCCTTGTGGATCTTGGGTTCTAACGGTCCGCCGTTTTCCGGCTACTGCCGCAGTCCCCCCCCTGAATTTCAGAAAACCTCAACAATCAAAACGCTGATCTGTACTCTCCTCCCAATTAAGGAGGCCTAGAGTGTTCCGTGAAGCGGGTTCAGCAGCAATCAGGATGTTCCTTACATCCGGATTAAGATTCCCCCACACCCAACTCATGGTTGCGGCTTTTGTGGTTTTTCTGGTTTTTCCTGTTTGTTGGACCGCGTCCCGTCGCTCCGGCTCTCGGCGGCCCAGCCAGCCAGCTCCCGAACCAGCGGCAGCAGCGTCGTGGCGATATGACCCTTGCCGATGACCGCGTCGGCTCCGGCCGCGGCCGATTCGTGACGGACCGTATCGGACTCGTGGAACGTCATCAGGACGATCACAGGCGCCCCGTTGTCGGCTCGTATTCGGCGACACGCCTCGAAGCCGCTCATGCCAGCCATCGTGACGTCCATCAGAACGATCTGTGGACGTAGAGCCGCGACCTGTTCGATCGCCGCGCCTCCGGAATGCTCGATCCCGACGATCTGGATATCGCTCTCGCGAACCAGCCAGGCCTGGAGACCCTCGACAAAATCGACGTTGTCCCCGACGACGAGCATGCGGATCGCCTGCACGAAACTCTCCTGTCCGGGCGAGTGGCTCTCACCCTGGGAGACAGAAGTATCCGCAAAGAACAGACTTTTTACAGTCGGGGCTTTCCTTACTACGGCAAGAAGAATCCCCTAGCGCGCCGATTCGGTGTGGAAAACCCGGACAGCCCTGATCGTCCGGTCACCCCTCGGGGGTGACGAGGCCGGCGCGGATCGCGAAACGGACGAGGCCGGCGACGTCATGGATGTCGAGCCGGTCCATCAAACGTGAACGATGTGTCTCGACCGTCTTGACGCCGAGGTCGAGCATGCCGGCGATCTCCTTGGTCGAATTTCCCTCCGCGATCAGCTGAAGGATCTCGCATTGCCGTCGGGTGAGGCCCTCGAGTGGACCGGCTTCCTCGCCGCTGAGAAAACCGTCGACGACGAAGCGCGACACCTTCGGCGTGAGGTAGGTCTCCCCACGCGTCACCGCGCTGAGGGCCAGCGGCAATTCCGAGACCGCCGCGCCCTTGAGCAGATAGCCGTGAACGCCGGCCCGCAAGGCCTGATTGACGTAGTTCGCGTCGGCGTGCATCGAGAGGATGATGATCTTCGTCTTGGGCGATTCGTGGGGAACACGCTTGGCCAGCTCCAACCCGTTCAGTCCGGGCATGCCGATGTCGAGCAGTGCCACGTCCGGTCGTCGCTTGGCGATCAACTCGAGCGCCTCCCGACCGTCGTCGGCCTCGGCGACGACTTCGACGCCCGGGATCGACTCCAGCAACGAGCGGATCCCCGCGCGCACCAATGTGTGGTCGTCCGCCAGTAATACGCGAAGGCTCATGAGTTGCCTCTCATCGACATGCGACCTCGAATTACGGTGCCACTACCAGGACTGGACTCGATGTTCAATTCCCCACCGAGATTCTGTACGCGCTCGTGCATGCCGAATAAACCGAGAGCGTCTCCGGCGGGGCCTGCGAGCGTACGGTCAACATCGAATCCCTTGCCGTCGTCGGCGACGCTGAGAACAAGTTGGCCGTTGTCGCCGCGGACACGCACGCTCACCTTGTTGGCCTCCGCGTGACGGATCACGTTGGTCACGGCTTCCTGGACGAGCCGGAAGGCCGTGATCTCGACCTCGGCCGGGAGCGGTTTGACCGGACCGTCCTCGACGACGTCGATCGAAATCCCGGCGCGCTTGGCCTCGGTCTCGATATACGCGCGCAGCGCGGGGACGAGGCCCAGCTCGTCGAGAAGCGGTGGGCGCAGATCGAGCGAGAGATCCCGGACCTGGTCGACGAGTCGGTCGGCGAGCGCGATCGTGTCGGTAACGCGCTCATCGGCTTCTGCCGGGTTCTTACGAACGAGGTGCAAATTGATGATCACCGCAGTCAACGCCGGACCGAGCTCGTCGTGCAACTCCCGCGCGATGTGTCGTCGTTCCTCTTCCTTGGCGGCCTCCACCCGGCGAGTCAGGTGACGTAGGCGGTCGTAGGTGCGGGCCAGCTCGTCACGGGCCTTCTCGCGTTGGTCGTGAAGACGGATCAACTCGAGGTTCCTGCGCTTGACGGCGTTGACGCGGACTCGATGCGCAGTCACGACGACACCGACAACGACGAGCAACATCAATGAACGGAACCACCACGTCATCCAGAACGGCGGGATGACCTCGATGTGCAGTGTCGGGTTCGCCATACTCCACACTCCGAGATGGTTCCGTCCTCGGATTGCGAGTTCGTGGATCCCGGGGTCGAGGTCGGTGAACGTAATCTCCCGTCGCGACTCGAGTTCGACCCACTCCGCGTCCGAATCGCCGAGGCGATATGCAAACCCGTGACGATGCTCGGTGCTGAAGTCGAGTACCGCGAACTCCATCGACAACCACTTGCCCCAGGGAATCTCGAGTCGGTCGAGTTCCCAGACCGGGCGATCGATGGGCAGTTTTCCCTGCGCAGTTCGGATACCGGTGATCACGGTGGGAGACGGCGTGGGTTCGGGGAATGGGATGCTGGACGGCACGGCGACCAGTCCCTTGACGCTGCCGAAGTAAAGCGTGTTGCGATCGCGGGTGACGGCACCGGGCTCGAATTCCCCGGAGGGCAGTCCGTCGGCGACGACGAGGTTCGAGAACGCACGCACGTGCGGGTCCAGGCGGGCCAGGCCGCGCTTGGTGCTGACCCACAAACTACCGCGTGCGTCCTCGACGATGCCCATCACATCGTCGTCGAGCAATCCGTCGGCCTCGGTGAAACGCTCGAAGCTTACGCGGTCGTCGCGCAAACGGTTGAGCCCGCCGCCACCCGTGCCGACCCACAGATTGCCTGTCGAATCCTCGTAGATTGAGCTGACGGAGTGGTGGCTCAACGAGTCCTCGTCGTCGCGATCCGGCACGTAGCGCGTCACGGTCCTGGTTTCCGTGTCAATGCGGTTCAATCCCGCCGAGCGCGTTCCGACCCACAACGCGCCATCGCGGTCCTGGAGTATCGAGGTGACGTAGTCGTCGCTGAGACTCGCGGGATCGGCGGGATCGTGTAGATAGCGCTCGACAACGCGGCCCGACTCGTCGAGACACTGAAGGCCGCCCTCTCCGGTACCCGCCCAGACCTTGCCGTCGGCATCGAGCAGTAGTGCCTTCACATAACCCGGACCGAGACTGCCCGAGTCCTGTGGGTCGTGCCTGAAATCGGTCGTGAGTCCGGACGACAAATCGAGTCGCACGAGGCCGGCGTTGGTGGCGACCCAGACCTGTCCGCGAACATCGCGAACGACCTGATAGATGATTCGGCCGGTGCCGTCGTCGCCACCGCTCAGGAACTTTCGGTCCGTCCCGCTGTCGGGATCGCGTCGCACCAGATCGCCGCTGCTCGTGCCGATCCACAGGCCACCGTCGTCGTCATGCGTCAACGCGGTGACGTCTCGCGACGCCAGAGCTGGGGGCATTCGCGCCTTGTCCGCGGTGCCGGAAACCAGCAGTGACGCCGGCGTCAGGCGACTGAGCCCGCCGCCCCACGTACCGATCCACAACGCGTCGGACGAATCACGCAGCAGCGCCGAGACGATGTCGTTGCCGAGTCCCTGCGCCGTGGACGGATCGTGACGATAGGCTCGAACCTCGCCGCTCGATGCGTCGATGCGGTTGAGCCCTCCACCCTGGGTTCCGACCCAGAGCGTCCCCGGGTTACCGATTGCCAGCGACGTGGACAGCGTGTCGCTGAGTCGCGTCCGCTGAGACGGACCCACACCGAAACGACGGAAGGTGCCGGTCTCGCGTTCGAAGAGGTTGACGCCGTCCATCGAGGCGACCCACAGGGCTCCGGACGGATCTTCCTCGACGACCAGCGGGCTGTCGGAGCTGATGCTGTAGGGATCGTCGGGGTCATGCCGATAGACCGAGAACAGCCCGGTCTCGGGATCGCGGACGTTAAGGCCGCCGCCAATCGTGCTGACCCACAAACGGCCATCGGTGTCGGGGTACAGCCAGAAGACGTAGTCGTGGCTCAACCCACCAGGAACACCGGGCACATGGCGGATCCGTTCGAACGTCCGGGACGTTTGGTCGAAGCGGTTAAGGCCGACCTGCGTGCCGACCCACAACTCGCCGGCGACGTCTTCGACGACGGCGTAAACGCTGTCGTGACTGAGCGATCCCGAATCGGCGGAGTCGTGGCGGAAGTGCTCGAACTCCCAGCTCACGCGGTCGAGACGGTTCAACCCACCGGTGTTGGTCCCGACCCACAGATTATTCCGACTGTCTTCGTATATGATCCGAATGCTGTTGTCCGAGATCGATGTTGGATCGGAGGTGTCGTGCTCGAAGACCTCGAAGGTGTATCCGTCGTAACGGATCAGACCGTCTCGCGACCCGATCCAGATGAACCCGGCGCGGTCCTCGTAGATCGTCGTGATCACCTCGGGGGGCGGCCCGCTGACAGTGCCCACGCGTTCGAAATGAAGTCCCTCGGCGGTGACGAGCCCGACCCCCAGCAGGATCGACAGCAGCAAGATGGCGTGTCGCACGGGTCTCTTCATCACCTTAATATACTGCGCAGTCTGGCCCTGCTCGGGTTGACCGTGGTTTTGGCCTGCTCGGGCCCGTCTCCCACCGAGGAAACCAGGCCGGAATCCTGGATTCTCCTGGCCGAACCGTTCGATGTCCGCGGGCAGAGTGAAGGTGCCGACATCGTCGGTGCCGCCCTGTCCAGGTCGATCGCCAGTGGTCTTGAGGGGGTACGCAACTTCGACGCGACCGTAAGCAACGGTGACGCCGCCAGGGCAACCCACCGGCTGTCAGGGACGCTGGAACGCGAATCCGACGCCGGGCGTCTGCAAGTCGAGCTGCGTGATTCCTCGGGCGCAGTGATCTGGGAGTCCGGACCGCGTGAAGTCGGGACCGATTTTTCCGGAATGGCATCGGCGTTGGCGCAGGAGATCGCCGAGGGGATCGGTCTCGTCTACCCCAGCCGCTACCCCTACATCGACGACTTCGCCCCGGGCGAACGGATGGCCGCGTCACCCCTGTTTGTCGGGCTTGTCGAAGCCGGAAGTGTTGGCCGCACAGTCGAGGAGAACGCCGAGCTCGTCGGGACATTCAGCGACGACCCGGCCGCGCACGTCTTCCACGCCTGGGCCTTGATGCTGGCGTGGGACTCTGCACCCAACGAGAACACATTGGCTCAACTGCGCGAACGGCTGATTGAACTCGACCACGTCGACCCCGCAAGCCCTTACGATGACATGATCCGAGCCTACATCTATCGCTCGTCGGGCGAGCCGGGTCAGGCGCGGGTTGTCTACTCATGGGTGCTGGACGGAACCGAGCTTACGCCCGCCGCGCGAGCGTGGGCCTTGCGACAACGCGCGCTGGCAAGTCTTCAGGTGGGCGACGCCGAGTCTGCCCGGCGCGACGCGCAGAACGCTGTTGACCTGGATCCGTCGGGAGCGGGGAACCACATCGCACTCAGCAAGGCGCATGAGGCGGCAGGGACGCTCGATGAAGCCGCCGGCGCCGCTCGTCATGCGTTGGCACTGGCGAGCCACTGGAGACATCACCAACGACTTGGACTGGCCTACTTGCGTGCGGGCCGTTTTGCGCCGGCGATCGATGCGATGCGGGCGGCGTGCGACCTCGGCCAGAGTCAGGAGGCCTGTGCCAACCTCTCCGTCACCCTGGGTCTGGCCGGAAACAGTACCGACGCTCGCGTCGCGGCGGAGTACGCGGAGTCGCTCTCCGGGACGGCCTGGGGAGCGTACAACCTGGCGTGCTACCACGCGCGCGCCGGCGAGGCGGCGGCAGCCCTGAGCAAGCTACGCCGCGCAGTCGAGTTGGGCTATGCGGACGCGCTCGTCACCACCGACCCGGACCTCGACTCGCTTCGGAGCCTTCAGGAGTTTCAGGACGTCGCGATGGCGATCGAAGAGCGGATCACCAGCCGTCGGCGTCAGTCCAGTTCGATCTTCCCCTGGCAGTCGTAACTCCCTAGGGTCCCTCGACCCCGCACGAGTTGGTCGCCCGCACCTGGAAGAACGTCAGCGCAGGCGTCGAGCTGACACCGTCGGTGAAAGTCCACGTCGTCGCTCCTGCCGTCGACCCGGCAACGGAGATGCCCGCGCCAAACGTGCGATCCGCGGTTTGCTGCAGGTTGTAGCCCGCCGCCATCGCCACACCGTTCCAGGAAAAGTCCAGGTCGTTGCCCATGCGACCGACGGTCAAGCCAGTGGGTGCCTCGGTCAGCGGCGGCGCCGCACAGGTCGCCTCTTCGCAGTCGAACGCACCGGCCGAGGTGACGTACAGAGTCCAGTTCTGAAGCTGTCCCCCGGTCGAAACGGCGCCGAGATCCTCGATCGACAGTTCCCATGTTCCTGCCGACGACTCGCCCACGAAGTCGGCCATCGTGCCCGGCCCGTCCGGGGAACGATCCTGGTCGTATCGGGTGAACAGTCCGAAGTCCGATGTGCCCGCCGTCTGATCGTGGAGACGCACCGTCGTGCCCTCGGGCGAGGTCAATTCCACGACAACTTCCTCGGCTTCATCGTGAGTGATCCCGAGACGCACGTCGAGTTCATCGATGACCTCGTCGTCCGCGACGACGAGCTGTGAAACCACCGGCATCGCCGTCTGATCCGGGATGGGCTGAGACACGTCTTGCAGGTACTCGCGGTCCTTCACACCGAGTGTGACGCCGAATCGTTTACGGGCCGCGACGGAATTCGCGGCCGATACCTCGACGAACCAATTCACCGTGTCGCCGCAATTCACGGTGTCTGCAACCTCGACCTCGAAATGAGGCGCGTCGGACTCGACCACACCGGACGGTCCGATGTCGGACCAGGTCGCGCTGCCGTCGAGCACCGTCCCCTGCGCCGGGTCTGCGAAGGTCAGCGTGCCGACCGTTCCCGTGGAACTGTCGAGCCCGGAGTTGAACGCGGTCACCGGAAGCGTGACCGTCTCTCCGGGATCCGGAATGCCGTTGATCGTGCCGGTCTCGACGATCTGAAAGTCCAGCGGTTGGGTCCGGGCACTCAGGGGCGTCGATTCGCAGTTGGACACCGGACTGTGGCACGCAGGTGAACTACCGAGGGCCTCGATGCGGTAGTGGCGAGGCAGGCTGGGGTCCGCCTCGGTATCGACAAACATCGTCGCCGTGCCGGCCAGCGACGCGATCGGCACCTGTGATAGGTCGCAGCCCCGCTCGTTGCGATAGACCCGAATCTCACCGGCGTTGGCCACACCAGGCCAACTCAACTCCGTACCCGGACCGGTTTCGACCAGCGATAACACCGGAGTTGCCAACGACGGGCATCCCGACGTGCTCTGGTTGTCGGCATCGTCCACGTTGCCACAAGAGAGATTGTGGCGATCGAATGCGGCCCAGATCGCGGCCGCGTGGGGCGTGCCGTTGGCCAGGTCGCCATCGTCGTCGTCCGCGACCATCATCCTCTGCATCCAGCTATACGCGAAACAGGAATGGGACAGCCAGTGGCGGAAGCAGTCGTAGATGTTGCCGCCAGCGCCGAGCCGCGTCGAGTACCAGAGCCGTTCGGCGAGCTGCCATGCGGTGGCCTGATCCATCCCGGTGGCGGGAAGATCACGTGTCGCAAGATCGAAGATCGACTCACCGATGGGATAGGCCTCGCAATGTGCCTCGCGTCCGCACGGCCCGCCGGGTCCGCTGGGGCAGGAGGTCACCGTGAAGTTCGTCGGTGTCGTTGGGGTGTTGTTGAGGCGTGCGGCCCAATCGTGATCACGGACACCGGTGCAGGTGAGACAGGTATCGCCATAGCCGGTACAGGTCCTTCCGTCGTTGTACCAACCACGACTCATGCACGACGCGCGATTGTAGAAAATCGCCACCACATCCGAATACGCCTCAGACGGGACATCCTCGCCGCCTCCGTCATTGTGATCGTAGCCGTGGCCCCACTCGTGGACCAGTACGCCGGACAACTCGCCGGTATTGGCGCAGCCGTTGCCTTCGCCGAGCATGCGTATCTCGGGGTCGGTCCAGAACGCATTGCAGGATCCGGGCTGGTTGACCTCGACCGGGAGCGGGGCGGAGAGCCACGGACTGGTCGCGTCGTAGAAACGCGCGGTCTCGAAGATCCGGTTCATGTGGAAGTACGAGGTGCGAGCCGCAGCGTTGTTGCCCGGTGAAGCGCCCGGGTCTGTGTCGCAGTTGGTGCCGTACTTGAGCCCCAGATCGACGCCATCCGAGCAGACGGCGGTTTCGCTCATCGCCCCGCACTCGTCCACGATAGTGACCTGGGGGCCGGAGAGATTGGTCTCGAAGTTCTGCATCCCATCGATGCAGACCAAGTTGCCGAACGCGTCGGCGAACTGCTCGGTCTGCCCGGTCTCGGTGAAGCCGGCGAGCGGCATCGGAAAACCTCCGACCTCGCATCCGCCCGTAGCACAATCCTGGTCGGCGGAAACCGGAAACACGCCGCCCTTGATCTGGGCGCTGTGGGAGCCGTCGTAGAACGTGCGGACGACACCGTCGTGGGCATCGACCTCGCCGACCCACAACGCCGCCTCGTCGGCCTCGCGAAACTGGAAACGCCAGACAAGCGAATGATCGAGACCGTCGCCACGCTTACCGGTCCAGGCCGTCGATTCGAGACCCGACGCTCCGGCTTCGATCGCCAACAGGACCAGCTCCGGCTTGCCGACCTGCTCGAACGTTGTTGTCTGTGCGTGAACATGAGTGTCGAGGATCGTACGCGCCGCGTCGACAGGGATCGTCGGTGTCGCGGATATCTTGACGTTGCCCCAGTGGGCGGCGCCGAACAGCACCAACCGACCACGCTTGACGTGCATGTCGAAGCGCGCGTTCTCGACGCGGATCCCGTCGATCCGCTGGCGAAAGATCAGCTGCCAATGATCGGCGGAGATGCGGCCACTGGCCTCGGGGTCGAGTTCCAGGATCGACGACCAGTCACCGAGGGTCGCTCGGTTCTGACTCAGAAACGCTCGGACACCCGTCTCGACCGTGGCCAGATCATCGGGTGTGTGACCGTCCGGGAACAAAGGTAAGCCGGCCCCCTTGACCAGCGTCGGCATACCGGTACGTTCGTCGACCAGGATCTTCCATGCGCCGCCGTGGTTGCTACGGAACGACTGCCACGCGAGTCGCAATGGATCATCGGCACGCAGCTGTTCGACGGACTTGAGTTCGACTCCGATCGAACCGCCGATGCGTTGACGCACGCGATCGTCGAAACGGCCTGTCGCCGCGGGCGATTGCTGACCGGCGGCGACCGGATCGATCAGCAGCAGGCTGAATAGAACGGCGGCGAGTAGGCGTCTCATCACGGTCCCTCGTTCCCACAGGTGTCAATCGCGTTGACCAGGTAGTACCAGGTCTGTCCATCGGCCATCACGTCGATGTCATCGAATAGCGTCGGGGCGATCTCTGCGTGCAATTGGAAGTTCGCATCGGGTTGGTTCGAGCGGTAGACGCGGTAGGCCGACCCGCCGGCAGTCGGGGACCAATCGAGCCGCGCATGGGTGCCGCCAATCGTGTCCACGAACAACGTGTCCCCCACATCGGTAGGCGCCACCTGGGAGGTGTCGTTGCGTACAGCGGCATACACGGTGTTGGCATCGACGACACCGGTGTTTGCCGGCCCGGTCGAGCAGGTCTCGTCGTTCTCGGCGAGGACGAGATAGAACAGGTCGGTGTCGCTGGGCGCCGTGGAATCGGTCCACGGACTTCCGCTGATTCCGGATGCGATCAGGTTGCCCGGACCCGGCGTGAAACCGGGGCCGGTATCGCGATAGATCGCGTAGGTCCCGTCGGACCCGGTGCCCCAACCGTGGGCCGAGGACCAGGTCAGCGTTACACCGGAGTCGGCACAGGGATCGTCGTCCGTTGCGGCGATTAACCCGGAGAAACTGGGACTACCGGCACAACCGCCACATGCCCCGATCGACGGCTGCGCACTGTCGCGGAACGTCAGATCATCGATGTTCCAACCCGACGCGAACGATCCCGCAAGATGAGAGCGCTCTCGGAAACGGACCTGCAGGTTGGCGTTGCCGTCGGCCACGGATGAAATGTTGAAGTTCATGTCGACCCAATCGGAGTCCTGAACACCAGAGACCGGCGTCCCGTAGACCTGGACCCAACTACCGCTCGAATTCCTGATATCGATGTAGGCGAAGCTGCCCTGGACAACGTTAAGACGACGGCGGAACTTGATCTCCGTATCGGTGAACAACGTCCCGTCGATCGAAGGGCTTGCCGCCGACTCGTTCGACTCCGGTTCGTAGTCGCCGGGCTCGGTCCCCAGACCGCTCAGGTCGTGGCCCAGCACCTGCGATCCCGAAAACGCCGCGCCCGGATCGCCCGGGGCTGTTCCGAGACCCTGCGGAACGTCGATCTCCCACTCACCGTTAAGGGTCCAGCCCAGATCGGTCTCGAAGTCGTCGATGTGATAGACCCCCGGCACGCCCTGGATATTGAACTCGTGGATCGGGCTGACGGTTGTGTTCCCGTAGACATCGGTCGCCGAGACGCGGAAGAAGACACGCTCGCATTCCGCGAACGTGCCCACACTCACGTTGTGATTGGTCCCGGAACCACCGCTGGCGGTCATCGAACCGAGCGCCGCCGTCGTGCCCCATTCGACAATCCCGGTGGCGTTCTCGGACACGGTGTAGGTCACGCTCGCGCCCGAATCCGTCACGTTCGAAACGGTGATCGGCGCAATGATCGGCCCCGCACAGTCGGCTACGGTGGTGTAAACACTGAGGCGAGGTGATCCCATGCCGTCGTCGGGGTCGACGTACTTCCCGGTAATCCAGTCCCCGTGCGCCAGTTGCAGGATGCCGTCAGCGACGGGCGCTCCCGTTCCGGTCGGGATAAAGCCGGTGAACACGCCGGTCGCCGTGCCGTCCTCGGTCAGGATCACCGGCTCGGCCACCAGTTCCGTCGTCGAACCGACGTAGACCTCGACCATCTCGGCCATTCCGGGATCGAGGTCAAGATCGGAATCGGTGAGGCGGATCGGCACCGAGCCATTGCAACTCACGAAGTCCGCCTCAAGCACGATCGTCCCCTCACGGCACGAGTGCAGTTGTCCTTCCGTTCGCGTCATTGTCGTAAACAGGAAGTAATTCCCACCGTTGTCGTTCGAAGCTGTATTGCCGACCGGATCCTCGCTGCCCACCAAGTAGAAATAGGACGTGCACTCGGCCAGTCCGGTGAGACGGAGGTTGTGGACGGTGACGTGCCCGGCGCGCGTCTCCGTCTGGGTCGGTGGCACGGAGTTGCCCCAGGTCACCGAACTGTTGGACGCCTCGTCTGTCGTCCACGAGATCGTCGCCTCGGTGTCCGTCAGGTCGGAGACCCAGACACTCGAGATCTGCGGGGCTGCGCAATCCACGATCACGCTGCTCTGGACCACGACGTTCGTCCCGCCGGCGCCATCGTCGGCGTCGATGTATTCCAGGATCACGGTATCCCCATCGACGACGGAGATATCCCCGTCCACAACGGCTGCCGTCGCGACGACGTCGACCTGACCGGTGTAGATTCCGGATCCGGAATCGGTCTCCGCCAACGTCACGGTCTCGGGAGTCGTTTCCGTGCTCGACGACACGGCGACGTCGACCGACGCGCCGATATTGCCGTCGCGCACCGTCAGTTCGATCATGTCTGTACAGGCCACATCGCTCGGTCGGTTGTCGAGGAGCCCCTGCCCGGAGGTGTAGATCGCACGTCCGCCGGTCACAACGAGAGCAAACGCGACGTCGTCCTCGGCGGTGTCTAGATGCGCGTCCTGATTGACCTCGACGGCCTCGATCTCGATCATCCAGGTGCCGGAGGTCGGGTTGGCGACAAAGACGTTCTCCACGGTGTTGAGCGTGTCCGGCGATCCACCGGAGGTCGAGACGACCCCGTCCGCAAGCCCGGCGTTGCCGTGGTACAGCGTCGCCGACGGCGAGGTCACACGTAGATCGACGTCGTTGATCCTGTGCATCGCGGCCGAGGTCGTTCCCGGAGGGTCGGGATAGATCATCGTAATCTTGAGGTCGGTCTCACCGGGTTCGACATCGATGAAGTAGGTCATCGTGTCGTTCAATTCGAGCAGGTCGGTCTCGTCCACGATGAAACTGTTCGCGGCCCGTTCGTAGGCTACCCGAGCGCTGGGTCTGCCCCAACCCTGCTTGAAGCGTCCGAGATCGGATCCAGCCCCGGCAAAGGTGTACTGCTGGGCGTTGTTGATCAACAGCGCTTTCAATGTGGACGCATGCGGTTGCTTGTCGAAGGCGGAGACTCCTGCTGGATTCGTGCCCCAGACGTTATCGGCCCACATCTCGACGATCAGACCCAGCACCCCTGCAGACTCCGGCGTCGCCCCGGACGTTCCACCGAAACTGGGCGTGTATCCGCTACCGGTGGTGGTCGTGTAGATGAAGTCGTACCAGTAGCTGACGTCCGGTTTGATTCGTCCATCTGCCGCCGGACCGATCGAGGCACCGAAGCCCCAGCTATCGTCCGCGGTGCTCAGGGTGTCGAAGTGCTTGATTCCGCCAACGCTGATCACGTTCTTGGCCCAGGCCTCCGGACGGCTGCTCTGGTTCCCGTTGTTCGACTGCGAGTTGAGGATCGCGAAATCCAATCGCCAGATGATGTCGTCCATCTCTTGCGAGACGCTTGTGTAAGCCTGCGTCAACCCACCCCCCCAGGAGTTGGTCTGAAAGGACGCGAAGTACGGCGCCTGTGTGAGTTCCTGGGTGTGCAGGAAGCGGTCGGCGAACTCGCCCTGGTCGGCAAAGATCCCCTGCCCGCAGGGCATGTGACCCAGTGCCTTGCCATCGCCGTCGCCGTCGGTGTCCCCGTTGCCGAAGACGATCCCGTAGGTCGAGGTCCCATGACTGTCGACGCTGCTGATCCCGTGCAACAGGACACCATCGAAATCGGGGTGATCGGCCTGGATGCCTAGATCCATGACCTCGCCGGCGACTCCCGTGCCGCAATACCCGAAGTTGTCGTGGATCCAGTCGGTACCGGCGTCCTCTCGCACCAGGTCCATATCGACACCGGGCGGCGTCCAGCGATCGATCCACATCACATCGTCGTGAGCGGCCAAGGCGAATGTGGCGGCGCTATCGGCCCATAACTCGACGACGTGACCGCTTGACCAGTAATCCGCGACGCGCGCACCCATTCCGGCTGCCGCTGCGAGAACCCGTTGCTTCGCGGCGGGCCCCCACTCGAAGACGAGCACGCGAATGCGCGTCTCGCCGAACCCGGCACTCTCCGTCAAATCGTGACGCAATTCTGGATCGATGCGGTAGGAGGGATGGTACGGCTGAACGCTCTCGACAAACTCCAGCTCTCGAATCCGTTCCAGGCGCGAAGGGTCGGCCCGGACGATGTGCGCGTTGTGCGGGAAGTAGTTTAGAACCTCGACGCCGGACGCTTCGAGAGCAGCGCGCCACTCGGGCAGACTGACGGTGCGGAACTGGACGAGGTGAAGCAGCTCCGTCGGGGCCGATGTCAGGCCCGGGGCAACGGTCGCGTCGCGGAGTTGCAGGCCGACCTGGATCGGGCGGGCGCGGGACCAGGTGACACCGCCGTCCCGGCTGTACGTCCCCCATCGTTGAGCGTGCTCCACCCAGATCACGAAGCGACCCGTCCTGGAGGGATCTCCGCCGGACGAAAGCGACACGACGGGTTCTCCCGTTCGATGCAGCTCCTTCCCATCGAAGAGGACGACGTGGTCGGACCCTTGCTGAGAGATCTTCGCCGGCTGGGCCGAGGCCGTGCCGACCACGAGGAGCGTCACGATAGCCTGGATGGTTCGCGTTAATAATGATGGTCGACGTTTCATCGGTTAGCGCACCTCTGACGAGGAACCGGGACGGTCCTGTCGCGATAACCCTTGTTGTACGTGAAAACGTCGATCGGCCGTGTCGGGGAATTCCCTAGTATTCGGACAAAGCCGCCCTACCCACGGGTCTTGTGACGGCCGCGACTTCGGTGTCGCGGTTGTCGCCATCAAAGACGCCGGACAAAACCCCGGACCGAAGCGTGGCTTCGGCCCAGGGCCGCCAGATCCCGGTAGGCCAGAATCCAGCGTCCAGCACCGAGAATGATCCAAGAAAACGCGCCGAGTCTCAACCTATTTTGTCCTCTAATTCCGTCTCATACGGGTAAATACACTTGAGTTATTAGCAATTTAAGGGCATTATTGGCTTGTGTTTGTAAGTTTTGAAGTTTACGTTTGACATGTAAGGGTCCCGGACTAGGATCCAGCGTCCAGCAACCGTAAGAAACTAGCCCAGGCCTCTTCGATATCGCTCTTAGTGAGGAGGTTCGATGGGCAAAGCTCCGAGCGGTCCTGGCATCGGCGAGATCACATCCGCCAGACGGCACTTTTCCGACGCCGATGAGAAACTCGGCGACGCCCTGCAACGTTGCCTGGTTGATCTGACGGGCACCCGGACGGATGCGCTCGAGGCATTTGTCAGACAGCAGGACGCGTTCCACGCCTACTCCGGCGAGGTCCTCACTCGTATCGGCTCGTCACTGGATCCGACGACGCCACACGAGTCACCGAAACGCGACAAGGTGCGGCGTGCGGATCCTGGTCGCTGACGACGTTACGCTCAGCCGAACCGTCGTGAGCGAAATCCTGATGGAGGCCGGGCACCAGGTCATCGAGGCCGCCGACGGCGACTCGGCCCGCGCGATCCTCGACGCGGAAGACCCACCCCAACTCGTCATCCTCGATTGGGTGATGCCTGGTCTCGACGGACCCGCACTCTGCCGCCTACTGCGATCCGATCCGGATCGCGCGTACGTCTACGTCATCATGCTGACCGCGAAGGGCGGCATAAGCGACCTCGAGACTGCCATGGCTTCAGGGGCAGACGACTACCTGGTCAAACCGGTCGATCCGCGGGAACTTCGTGCCCGTGTCGGGCGAGCGACCGACATGCTCGCACGACTTGACGAGCTTCGCGCGACCCGAGAGGCACTTCGAGCTCAGAGCATACGGGACCCGTTAACCGGTTTGTTGAATCGAGG
This sequence comes from Acidobacteriota bacterium, assembly GCA_029861955.1. Classification (NCBI taxonomy): domain Bacteria; kingdom Pseudomonadati; phylum Acidobacteriota; species Acidobacteriota bacterium. The sequence continues at coordinate 96,268 of JAOTYK010000003.1, read as the reverse complement.
GGAGATCGTCAAGTCGTTGGAGCGAGAGTTATCGTTTGCGAAACGGCAGGGCATCGCGGTGAGCGCTCTCGTCCTTGACATCGATCACTTCAAGAAGGTCAACGACTCATACGGCCACCTCAGCGGAGACAAAGTCCTTTGCGACGTCGCTGAACTGCTTCGGGGTGCGACGCGCACGTACGATATACTCGGTCGCTATGGTGGCGAAGAGTTTCTCGTCGTCTTGCCGGGATGCGGCGTTGACACAGTCGTCGTGGCGGCGGAACGCTATCGCACACAGATTGAAGAGCACACGTTGGAACTACGCAACGAGATCGTCTCTGTCACCGTCAGCATCGGAGTCGCTTCCAGCGATCCCACAGCCCACGTGTCGGCGAGCGAGCTCTTCGAGGCAGCGGACGAGGCTCTTTACGCGGCGAAGCGAAATGGACGGAATCGCGTGGAAGTGGCGCAGTCTGTCTTCGCGACGAGCATCGACAACAAAGGACGTGAATTGTGACATCCCCTGTGCAAGACGGCCAGAATTATCGGGTCGTTAAACGAAAGATCGGCGTACGGATTCTTCTCACGGACAAACGTGTCATCGACGGCGAGTTCTATGCCGCCGAAGAACATCTCAATGGCCAGCCCGGAACAGTCCTGGATCGACTCCGCGATCCACGCGAGAAATATCTCCCACTGGCGGCTGACGACAGGCACGTCATGCTGAGCAAGGCCCAGATCGTCACCGTGCGATTGAAGGAGGATGACGTCGGGCGACCGCAAGCGCTCTCCGTTTCCGAGTTTCGAATCCTGATCGACATGACGATCGGTCCGCGATTGGAAGCCAGTTTCTTCGCGTTGTCGCGACCGGCTCGCGCACGTGTACTTGATCACCTGAACTATGCAAAAGAGGCGTTCTTTCCGATCTTTCAGGATGACTGTGCGATTCTCGTGAATGCCAACCATGTCGTAGCGGTGGCCGAGCAAACCGAGGTCTAGCGGAGTTTTTCGAGTTGCTCTGCCGTATCGATGGCGTCGGGGTGTTCCGGTCCGAACGCAGCGACGGTGATATCAAGCGATCGCTGGAGCATGCGGACTCCTTCCTCTCGTTGGCCCTGCTGACCCAGGATTTTCCCCAGCGTGTACAGAGGATCCGCGAGGCGTGTATGGTCCGGGGCCAGGGTCCGCTCATTGATCGCAATCACCTGCCGAAGTAGGACGACGGCCTCCTCGGTCTTCCCCTCGTCCCGCTTGAGCAACGCCGTGTTGTTGAGAATCACCGCATAGTCCGGACTCTCCGGCCCCACAGACTCCAGCGCGATCAATCGCGCCGTCTCGTAGGCGTCGGCCGCATCGTCGAATCGTTTGAGTCCCAGGTAGGTCAGACCGAGGTTGTCCCAGGTCCAGGCCAGCAGAGGATGATTCTCCGGAAGCGACGCTTCTCGAATACGGATCGCTTCGAGGTACTGGGCGACGGCCTCCTCCGAACGACCCATTCTTCGATAGACGAGCCCAAGATTGTTGTGAGCGTACGCCCGTTGTGGGTGGTCCGGTTCGTAGAGTTTCCGCTCGACCGCCTGGATTTCCAGGAACAGCCTCTCGGCATCTTCGTAGCGCCCCTGGCGGCGGTGCAACTCGGCCATAGTGTTCAGGGCCTTTATCCAGTCCGGATGATCCTCGCCGACGAGCTCCTTCTGAATCTCCATCACCTGCGACATCGCATGTTCGGCCTCGGGCAACTCGCTCCTCGCAAGATGGACGTTGCCAAGGACGTACCAGGAGTGCGCCGTCTCCTTCGAAAGTGGGCCGAATAGCGCCTGACGCATGTCGAACATCGTCTGCGCATGATCAAGCGCCTCGTCGTAGCGACCCTGATGCCAGCGAATCGAACACATGATCTCGTAGGCGGTTGCGGTCTCGTCTCTCGCATCCGCTCTGGATTCCAACAACGAGAGCGCCTGCGAAAGGAGCGCTTCACTCTCGTCGAAGTTCGCGAGATTGTAGTGCGACTGTGCGACGGCGAGGAGTGCCGTGCCGACGTTGACATCGTCGGTGGAGTCGCCGACTCGATGGATTTCCAGGACCTCCCGGTTCAAGCCGAGCGCATCATCGTAGAGTCCGAGGCTGCCGTAGACCCGTCCGAGCGTGTGGAGGATCGTCGCGCGCTGGTCTGGTTGATCCTTCAGTTCGGTCTTGATTCGATCTCTTGCTTGATCCAGCAACTGCCTGGCCGTGGTGCTGTTGCCGAGGGACTCACTTGGAGCAGAGACCTCGAATACGCCGATCAGAAACTCCGACACCGACGCCGCTTCGGTCTCGGCACCGAGCGCGCGATTCAGGTGTCGTTGCGAGGTGCTGTAGAGGATGCTCATCCAGATACTGAAACCGAGCAGCGTCAAGAGAAACAACGAAACCACGGCGGTCGCCGTCTTGTTGCGGGCGATGAACCGACGCAGGCTGTAGAGCTTGCTTGGCGGCTGGGCCAGCAGCGGATCGCCGCTAAGATGCCGATGAATATCTGCGGACAGCTCGGCGGGTGACTCGTAACGACGCGCAGGATCTTTCTCCAACGCCTTCATCGTGATGACATCCAGGTCGCCGGAGAGTCGTCGCCGGAGCGTCGCCGGATTGGATTGTCGAACGTCCGCGGCTCCACTCGCGCGGGCCCCCATGGAGCTTATCCGTGTGCTGGGCTTCGACGGTTGCTCTTCGCGGATGCGTCGACGGATCTCGTCGAACCCCGCGCGGCGCAGCTCTGCGGGCTCAAAGGGCAGCGCGCCTGTCAGCAACTCGTAGAGGAGGATGCCGAGAGAGTAGACATCGGTGCGAGTGTCAACATCTAGAGGCGAGAGATCCGCCTGCTCCGGACTCATGTATTCCGGTGTACCGACCAGGACGCCGAGATCCGTAAACAACGATCGTTCCGTGAGACGTTGCTCGATCGCCTTCGCGATTCCGAAGTCGATGATCTTGGGTACCGGTCGTCCCTCTTCTTCCGCAACCAGAACGTTCGTGGGTTTGATATCGCGATGGATAATTCCCTTGCGATGGGCGTGTTGGACGCCGTCACACACCTGGGTCAGCAGCTCGAGTCGCTCCACCGTAGATAGACGGTTCTGGTCGCAATACTCGTTGATCGGAATGCCATCGATGTACTCCATGATGAAGTAAGGGCGGCCGTCGGCCGTCTCACCCGCATCGTGGACGTTCGCAATGGCGGCGTGATCCATGACCGCCAACGCCTGTCGTTCCACCGCGAATCTCGCAACGACCTGTTCCGTTTCCATTCCACGTTTGATGACCTTGAGTGCGACGGATCGTTGAAGGGGAGCTTCCTGCTCTGCCAGGTAGACGAGCCCCATACCGCCTTCGCCGAGCTTGCGAACGATTCGGTACGGTCCCACCCAGGCACCGATGGCGATGGAGTCTGAAGACGAGTTCGTTTCGACGACGGGCGTTTCGTCGCCTTGATTCTGCAACGCCAGTTCCATCAGGCACGCGGGGCAATTTCCATCGTCCGGTCGAGAGGGATCGAGCGCCGTCTGGCAGTTTGGGCAATACCGAGTCTTTGTCACGATTCTCCTCCGCGGCGGGACAAACGGCGGTCACGTGCGTTACTTACCGGTTTTGAGCGGCCGCGTAACAGATGTTTCGACTTTATCCTATTATTCCGTTTGTACGAATCACGGAAGGCGTTCTTCACCATGGGCAACCACAACCTCCAGGCGATCGGCTGGAAACCGTTCTTCCAGCAGCAAGTCTCCCTGGAGGCGCTGGAGACCGGGATCGTGGCCCGTGTCTCCGCCCATCACAGCAGCGAGGTCTTGATGCTCGGCGAGGCCGGCGAGTTCCGTCTTCACGTGCAGCTCGCAGAATCTGCCGGGTCGATCGTCGTCGGTGACTGGCTGGTCCTCGACGCCGGGGATCACCGTGCGAGCCAACGACTGGAACGTCTGACGTTGCTGACTCGCAAGGCCGCGGGCGAAGAGGTCAAGTCTCAGGACATCGCTGCCAACCTCGACACGATCTTCATCGTGAGTTCATGCAACGAAGAGTTCAATCTGTCTCGTATCGAGCGGTATCTGGCTCTGGCAATGCAGGCCGGTGTGGACCCTGTCGTGGTCCTGACGAAGGCCGACCTCTGTGACGACACCGATGCCTTCCGGAGTCAGGCCGAGCAATTGCAAGTCGGGCTCCCGGTTGTGACCATCGATGCGCGGCAACCGGAGCAGGCAGACCCGTTGAAGAGCTGGTGCGGGCCCGGTCAGACGGTGGCATTGTTGGGGTCTTCGGGCGTGGGCAAGTCCACGCTGGCGAACGCGCTGGGCGTCGGCGGCCTGGACACCGGTGAGATTCGCGAGAACGACGCGAAAGGGCGACATACGACGACCGCGCGTTCGCTACATCTGTTGCCCAGCGGTGGCGTCCTGATGGACACGCCCGGAGTCAGAGAGCTTCAGCTACCGGACTGCGAAGACGGAATTCAGGACGTGTTCGAGGACGTCGTTGAATTGGCCGGTAACTGTCGCTTCAACGATTGCAGCCACGAGGGCGATGCCGGTTGCGCCGTCGCCGCCGCGATCGAATCGGGAGCGCTGGACGAACGGCGCTATGCCAGTTTCAAGAAACTCGGTGCCGAGCAGGCGCGCAACGCAACTTCATTGGCGGAACGGCGTCGACGCGAGCGCGGCACCGGACGCTTATACAAGTCGATCATCAAGCACAAACGTCGCCAGCGCGACGACTGAAAAAGGGGACAGATTTATTTTTCCGTTCGGAAAAATAAATCTGTCCCCTTTTACCTGTCCCCTTTTACCAACCGTGGCCGCTTCAGGGTCGGTGGAGCTGCGGGACGTTCCACCGCTGCGTTGGGCGCCAGTGGATCGCCACAGGTCGTCGTCGGACAACCGATAACGCCTGCGGACGTCGTCTGGCTACATATCGACTCGCTACCGTCATCGCAGAACACGAGTCCGGTGATCTCCGCAGCCCGAACATGAGCGTCCGAGAACAGCTGGACCAGGAGGTTGCCGTGCAAGACCCCGCTACGCAGTCGAAGGGTCCCGCCGTCGAGCGCAGAGACATCGCCGAACACATCAGGGGTCAGCGCTGCAGAAGCCCGCGAGTCTCGAGCTGACGTCAGCGCGTACTGGGTGGTGTCGGTGTCCGAACCCAGCGTCACACCTCCCACCAGGCTGACGCTGCTCCGATCGACGACGCTGACATGGACCTGTCCGTTGTTCCGAAAGGCCGTGTCGAAGACGGACCCATCTGAACGATTACTCACACCCAGCCCCGCGACAACGTTGTCTTCGATCGTCGAGTCGCTCATTGCGAAGCGGCTGTCGTGGATCTGAATCCCGACATCGTTCCCGCTCACGGTGGACTGCTGCAGATTCAACGTCACCCCGTCGTCGGTGAAGATCCCTCCGGCGTGACCGGACACCTCGGATTCCAGCAGGCGCACCGTCGCCGACTGGTCGGCCCAGATGCCGAGTCCGGCGGCTCCTTCGATCTTCGTGTCGTAGACAAACAACTCCGCGTTCGCGCCGTGCACACGCACACCCAGGATTCCGCTGATGATCAGACCTCGCAGGCTGACCTGCGCGTCGTCGACCTCGATCACCGGTAGAAATTCTGGATTCTCCCCTCGCTCGCGAATGCCGGCCCCGGGGCTACCGGCTCTCAGCGTGACGCCGTCGTGGGCGATCCGAAACGAGCCTTCACACATGCCGTGCAAGCGGATGTCAAGTCCACCGAGTTTCCGGGAACGTCGGAGGGCCCGCCGGAGTGCGTAGGGTTCGGTGCAGTCCACATCGATGCTGCGTGAAATCACGACGGCGTCGCCCGGTGAGGCGAAGAACGCCGCGGAGAGCAAGAGTCCGGCGAACGCGAGCATGACGAATCCTCCCGTGTGTTGGGTAAGATTATACGGTCAATTGTGGGGCGGGGGGTCTTCAGCCCAGAGCCTTGATCCAGTCGACCTCGAGGCGGAACGGACCTTCCACCTTGTCAGCGATCAAGAAACCCAACTGACGGATCGTGCCCGGTTCGATGGACGGGCAATCTGGCAGGGTGCGCCCGCGAAACGTGGCTAAGAATTCGCTGTATGGGGCTTCGATCGTCATCCAGTCGTTCGCGTTTGTCTTGAAATTCCACCGGTAGGCGACTCCGTCGAAGGCATCAGACGTCCGGATGCGCAACTGGTATTCGCGACCGTCTCCGCGGAATCTCGCGGCGAGCCGTGACGTACCAGCGGTCGGCATCGCCTCGGGCAGACTTCGCACGGACGCAAAACCGCCGTTGTTCGCCAGCGAAATCTGGCCCTCGAAGACGGCCGTACTGTTTTCGGTGAGAGAGATCCGACTGCGGGACAGCCCACCCATCACGCCATCGTTCACGATCATCCAGCGATCGGGGCCTTCATCCCCTTCGAACGCGAACAGTACCCGTTCGGTCATTTTCGGCTTCTCCCGATGCGGATCCGTCGAACCGGATGCCGTCATTAGGCTCATCAGATCTGAAGAGCGCGTGCAGAGCGACGATGGAGAACCTCTCGCCCGTCACTCTAGCCCGGCCCTGGCCAACCCTTCGATCAACTGGTCGGTGAACGATTCCGTGAACGCGTGGCGCTCGAGCAGTTCCCGCCGGACATCTTCAATATCCAGCCCCTCGAACCCCGTCTTCTTGTTCAACTCGCTCCAGCGGTAGCGGAGCTCCTTGACTGCGGGCGCGGCCTCGTCAATGCGACCCAGCTGTCCCAGCGTGGCGGCGAGGAACAGGGCCTCACGGAAATCCGTCTCGTTGGCGACCACACCACCCATTGAATAAACGAGCGCCTCTTCGTAGCGGCCGTGGACGTAGTCGTCTACGAAGAGGGGGAAGTCGGCGTACTCCGGCGGATGCGGGTTGAGCTCTATCGCCCTCTCGGCCATCGGCACCGCCGTATCGAACTCTCCTCGGATGGAGAGGTAGTTGGACAACAGGTGCATCACGATGGGGTTGTGGGGGTTGAGCTCCGCCGCGCGACGCATCTCGGCGATGCCGCGTTCGTCGTCGCCGGAGAAGAGGAGCGCAAGACCGAGGTACGCGTGTGCCAACTGGTTGCTGTCGTTGAGGGAGGTCGCACGTTCCCCCACCTCCACGGCGCGGACGAGCGAGTCGTATTCGCCCGCGGGTTCATTCCAGCGATGATGGAACTGGTCGGCGTAAAGATAGGCCAACATGGCCAGACCATCCACGTAGTCGGGTTCTCTCTCAATCACCCGCTCTAGACAATCGCGGGCCGCCAGGTGTGTTTCGGCATCATGAACCTGCAGGTAATCGTAGGCGCGGAACACGCAGTCGTGACTGTCGAGTCTCGCCGGTGGCTTGCTCCGCGAGGCAGGCAACTCGGCGCGTGTCAGGGCGCCATAGGATCCAGCGATCTCGTTGACGACTTGTTCGGTCAGCGTGTCCTGAAGCTCGAACAGGTCCCGGGCACTGCGATCGGCGTTAAAAGTCTCGCCCCAGACCGAACGCCCGTCACGCCCGTCGGAGAGTCCCACGTTGACGCGGATGCGATCCGACGACGATTGCACGGTGCCCTGCAAGACGTAGCGCACGCCGATCTCGCGGCCGATCCGGAGAGAGTCCGCGTTTTTTCCTTCGCACGGCCCCGCTCGGCAGGGAATCACGGCCAGCTCGCCGTAGCGGGAAAGCGCCGTGATGATTTCGCCGGTTAGACCCTCGCTGAAGTAGCGTTGCTCCGGATCATCGCTCTCGTTGGCGAAGGGCAGTACGGCGATCCGCAGCCAGAAGACCACCGGGCCGGTGTCGACCGAGCGGTCGGGAAGTCCTGCCTTGCGTAACCCGTCGATGAGCTGATCCGCTAGCGTGTCTGCCATCGCCCAACGCTCGATCAACTCGCCACGCATCTCCTCCAGGTCGAGGCCATCACAGCCGATCTGCTCACACGCCTTGCGCCAGAGAGTCCGTAACCGCGCCAGACTCGATGCCGCCTCCTCGGTCCGACCGAGTTGTCCCAGCGTCGCGGCCCGGACCAACGGTTCAATGAACTGATCGCGCCCGATGAGTTCGTCCTCGGTGAGTTTCAGCGCCTGCTCGTAGCGACCGTCGACGTAGTGATCCAGAAACATCGGGTAGTCGAAGAATGGAGGCGGGTATGGATTGAGCGCCTTCGCTCGTTGCGCCAGGAGCACGGCCTGATCCAACTCGGCCTGATGGGACAGCCACCAGGAGAGCATGCCAAGCACAATGGGGTTGTGCGGGTTGAGCTTCACGGCGCGACGCATCTCGGCCAGGCCTCTCGTTTTGTCCCCCGAGTAGAGCGCCGCCATTCCGAGGAATGTGTGCGCTAGCTGACTCCTGTCGTCGAGATTGACCGCGCGCTCGGCCATCTGCAACGCGCGTGCGCGCGAGTCGTACTCGCCATCGGGCTCGTTCCAGCGGTGATGAAACTCCTCGCTGTAGAAGAACGCCAACCACGCCAGGCCGTCCACGTAGTCCGGCTCGGCCTCGACGATCCGTACCAGGCAATCACGCGCCGCCAGGTGGCCCTCCGCGTCGTGGGAGCGTGCGTTCTGCATGTAGTCGTAGGCGCGGAACACGCAGTCGTGACTTCCCAGACTCTCGGGAGCCTGACGTCGGGATCGAGGCAGTTCGGCGCGGGCCAGGGCTCCGTGGGATCCGGCGATCTCCTTGACGACCTGCCGAGTCAGCTCGTCCTGAAGCTCGAACAGATCCTGAGCAGTTCGATCGGCGCTGAACGTCTCGGCCCAGACCGCCCGCCCGTCGTCGCCATCGAAGAGCTGCACGTTCACACGGGTGCTCTCGGGCGAAGACTGCACAGTCCCCTGCAACACGTAGCGTGCCAGGATCTCCTTACCGATCTTGCGAGGGTCTACGTCCCGTCCTTCGCACGGTCCCGAGCGACACGGCAATACCGCCAGCTCGTTGTAACGGGACAGCTCGGTGATGATCGCGCCGGTCAATCCCTCGCTGAAGTAAAGCTGCTCCGGATCCCCGCCGGCATCAACCAGCGGCAGCACGGCGACCGTCAGGCCGGAGACGGGGGACCCCATGTCCAGTTGGGTCTCGGCGCCGTCCCGATTTTTCACCAGCCAGACACCCGCGACGATCAGCGACAGTACGACCACGGAGACGAGTGCCAGGCGTCCGCGTCGCGATGCGGGGCGAGCCGCGTTCGCCGCGGGAGGGATCGAGAGGCTCGAATCTCTCCGCAACCTTCTTAGATCCGTGACCAGGCCGGCGGCGCTCTGATAGCGCAGCGCCGGGTCCTTCTCCAGCGCCTTGTTGACGATCCGTTCGAGTTCGGGCGGCACCTGATCGTTGAGTTCGACCGGTGCCGTCGGCGCCCGGTTGAGGATCCCGTCGAACACCGCCGCCGACGTCGCTCCGGAGAACGCGCGACGGCCAGTGATCATCTCGTACAACACGACGCCCAGCGAGAACACGTCGGTACGCGCGTCGAGCGGTTTTCCCAACGCTTGCTCGGGTGACATGTAGGAGATAGTGCCCATGACGGAGCCGGGAGTCGTCGTATCGAGAGACGTCCGGGTCGCGTCGTCGGGACCGGCGTCCCTCTCCGCGTCGGTCGTCAGCTTCGCCAAGCCGAAATCCAGCACCTTGCACTGCCCGCGTTCGGTCACGAAGATGTTCGCCGGTTTGATGTCGCGATGCACGATGCCCTTGGCGTGGGCCGCATCCAGCGCGTCCGCGATCTGCGTCACCAGTTCGATCGCGGTCTCCACTTCAAGCGGCACGCTGCCGATGCGCTGGTCCAGGCCACTACCCTCCAGCAACTCCATCACGATGAAGCGCCGTTCTTCCCACTCCCCGATGTCGTAGATCGCGCAGATGTTCGAGTGGTTCAGGGCCGACGCCGCACGGGCCTCGCGTAGGTGTCGGTCAACGGCATCGGTGTTGCGGGCGCCCGCCTCGGGCACGAACTTCAGGGCGACGTTGCGATGGAGACGCGTGTCCTCGGCCTTCCAGACCACACCCATCCCACCCTCGCCGATCTTCTCAATCAGGCGGTAGTGGAGCAGCTGTTGTCCAGCCTCGATGGCCACGGACACACCTCCATGTGTACGGTTCGCCGATCATACGCCATCGCACGGTATCCTGGGTTCGAAGGAGATCCGAGAGTGCAACAGGAAGACGTTCATCCGACGCGAACGCCGACCGGGTTCGTCCGCAAGGCGCTAAGGCGTGCCGCGCTCGTCGCGCTGCTGGGCGCGATTGTGCTGTTCCTGTGGGTTGCGCTCCGTACACCGTCGTTGACCCGTGACTGGGATGAGGATGTTCGGGTGCTTGCGGGGGTCGAGCGATCTGATGGTGGAACGGTCCTGCTGAAGAATGTTCGCGATTGGAGCTATACGCGGGACTCGGTCGTGGGCAAGTCGTACATCGACGCCTCCTACAACCCCGAGCGCATTGTCGATCTCTGGTTGTACGAACAGAAGCTCGACGACGTCGGCCTGGTGGCCCACACGTTCGTGGTCTTCGAGTTCGACGAGAGTCATGGACCTGACCGCTTCCTGGGACTCTCCGTCGAGACACGGCGCGAGGTCGGCGAGAAGTACTCGCTGATCGGTGGGATCGTACGATCCTTCGAGGTGACCCACATCTGGGCGACGGAGAACGATCTGGTGACGCGCCGCGTGAACTTCCTGGACTATCCCCTCACCCGCCACCGGCTGACACTTCCGGCCGAGGTTCGCACACGAATATTTTATAAGTTCGTCGAGGAGACGGAAGAGCTGGCCGCGACGCCACGCTGGTACAGCACGATGACGAACAACTGCACCAGCTCGCTGATCCGTTACGTAAACCAGAGCGAACCGGGCGCCCTCCCGCGGCACTACAGCTATGTGTTGACGGGGACCGTCGACGCCTACCTGAAGAGACTGGGCTACCTGGACACGGAGCACTCGCAAGCCATCACACGCGACACCCTCATCACCATCGGCATTAGATAGAAAAGGGGACAGATTTATTTTCCGATCGTCCGATCGGAAAATAAATCTGTCCCCTTTTACTGCGGGAAGTCGACTCGTTCGTGGAACTCGAAGTCCATGCGACGGATGACCTCGGCGCGCGGCATCATGTCAGCCGAATCGATCTCTGCGGCACCCTCGGGCGTGTCGAATACCAACAGGCTGTTCCCGTAATAGCCGAGCAGCTGCGCGTTACTCAACGCCGCGGCGCTGTTGCCGTAGTAGACGGTGACTCCCCCCTCCGCCAGGTCGGGGTGGTGAACGGTCAGGTAGACCGCCTGCCGTGGTCCGGAATACTCCACGCCGTCAATCGTGAAGCCGCTCTCTGAGAAGCTCACCGGACTGTGGGTCCGTGCCAGCAGGTCACGCACGACCGGATGACGGGCGGCCGCACCGACGATCAGCAGACTGGACCCGATCAAATCGTCCGCTTTGATCTCCGTCGCAGTCCGTTCCCGAACCTCGTGTCCCTTTTCCGGATGATCGTCGTCGCCGAGCACCGCTCGCCGTGTAGCGTCGATCACGACCTGATAACCCTCAAACAGTTCCGTCTCTGGAACGACGATGAGCAGGTTGTCGGAACGCTTCGTCACGCTGGAGGTCGGCATGATCTCGTCGGGCTTGAGGCGGCGGAACAGGTGATAGTCCGGATCCAACTCGATCGATGTCAACCCGTTTGGTTCGCAAGCGACGTCGATCGTATCGACCGGCTGGTCGATGCGTACCACGATGTCCTCGCTACGCTCGCCGTAGTGCAGACGCAGTGGCACACCGAGCTCGAAATGCGTCGACCCCTGGGAAATGGTGACGGACACGTGATCGCTACCGGGAGCGTAGTCGGCATCGGTCAACTCGAGTAACGGCGCCCCACCGCTGCGAACCCACTGAGTGAAGAAGCCATCCAGCTCGACGCCGGCTGCCTGTTCGAAGGCCTCCCGCAGGTGCTCCCACGTCGTGTATTTGCCCATGCGCTCTGCGGTCAACAGCCGTAGCCCGGCGAACATGGCCTCATGGCCGATCTTGCGCTCCAGCATGTGAAAGACCGACGCCGCTTTCTGGTAACCGATGCCACGACCCGCGCCCTCGTCCATTCCGAACGTCCCCAGCGGTAAGTCGTCATCCGGATCGATCGCGCTAAGAAAATTCGACTGGTTACGCAGCTGTTTGCGTGCCCCCTTGAGGTCACCCTCGAGTATGTGGCCGTAGTAATTGCCCATGTAACTGGCCAGCCCCTCGCACCAGTTGCCGTCACGGGGGTCGACGAAGATGCCGTTGCCATACCAGTTGTGGAGTAGTTCGTGATCCAGGTAGCCGTGACGCCGATACTGTTTGTACTCGCTGAGCTGACTGCCTGCGATCTGTGTGCAGGTCGGAAAGGCGAACCCCGAACTGAAGAACGCCTCCAGCACGGTGAATTCGCTGAACGGGTATGGCCCGATCAGTTCCTGGTAGCGATCCAGATACTCGGCCGACGCGTCGAGGATGTCCTGGGCCACCGCGCTCTTTCCCGGAGCCAACACGGCGTGCAGTTGTACGTCCCCATGCAACCGGCTACTTCGCTCGAGCGGCCCCCCGAGCAAGACCAGGCCTTCCAGTGGAAACGGACTGCTCCAACGCAACGCATCATCCTGCGGATCCTCGTCACGCTCGAGCCCCGCGACCAGTTCGAACTCATCCAGAGGCTGAACAGCGAGTCGGAAGTCGGCCAGCGACAACGCCGGATCGGATCCCTCAGTGAACTCGACTCGGGGGTACCAATAACCGCCTGGCGCCAGGTACAGCCCCTCTGCGGCGACATGCGCAGAGACGCCGTAGTTGTGGACTTCGCCAGCTTTCTCGCCGGCGGCGACATCCTCATTCAAGGACCCGCGATAGCCGAGAGTCACCCGCAGTCGATCGGTCGAATCTTTCAGAATCAGACGGTGTCTTGTGGGTTCGATTGCCGAGCCGGCGACCGACCGCCCTCGTCGTTTTCTGTGTGCAAGCAGTGTCGCCCCCTGCGTCTCGATGGATTGCACTGCCAGATCCGGGTGGAGCAACAGTTCGACTCGGCTTCGCTTGCGAGCCGGACTTACTTCCGGCAGTTCGAATTCGATCGACACCGTCGCCGAGAGGTCATGGATCTGTGGCTCGAGACGGAGGTCCACGTCGTAGCTGACGGGACGTACGTTCAGGCGGGAGGGAACACAGCCCAGCAGGACCAGACCCGCCAGCAATAGACCCACGAGACTCTGTCTTCCGTGCATCATGTCACGATGGATGATAGTCCATTAGGTGAGGTCCGCGGTCCGGTAGTAGTCGGCCAGCTTGTGCCGAAGGGCCCACTGCGAAAGCAGGAGCGCCGAGACGAGGACGGTCAGCTCCACGATCGGTGAGACGAAGATCAGCGGCGATAGATAGACGCAGATGACAACCAGAACGACAAAGCCCACCACTCCGAAGGCCACGCCGACGATCATGTTCTCGGCGCGACGCCGCGAAGCTGCCTGGAGTTTCAGACGCCCCCAATGCCCCAGTGGTATCAGGACCAGCGTCACCAGCAGGGCTCGGAAATAGAACGGCATGAAGTCGAATCGCAGTGTGTATCCGACCCACAGACCGGTCAGGTGTCCAAGCGCGTACAGACCCACACCCACGACCAACAGATAGAACCCCAGATCGACAAGCCCGCCACGATAGGCGACCTGCGCACGCTGCAACCGCGACACCGGATGGTGCAATGCGTCCACGAGTCCGATCCCCTTGAACAGGGCCCGCACGATGCCCAGCGCCGCGATGACGATCACGATCATCAGATAGGGCCCACCCTTCTCGCCGATCGGGCCCTGGTGCGGGGAACGGAACAGCGCGTCGTAGAGCGTTCGCCCGAGAGCCTCGCCGAACGCCATCTCGCCCCGATCGATCCAGGCGAAGAGCACCACGAGCAGGCCGAAGCCCCACAGACGACTGATCCCCCTGATAACCGCTCTCCACCCCAGCGCGCCATGGGTCTCGTGGAACGCGGCTCGAACCCAACCCCATGGCCCGCTGCCCAGGTAGCCGGTGCGCCAGCCAAGACGCTTCGAGCGGTCCGCGACTCTCTGCTGACGCTCGTAGCGGTCCGACTGTGCGATCGAGAAACGACCCGGAAGAGGCTTGGAGAGCCGGAAAGGTTTTCGGCGGAACGTGGATCGTGCAAACAGCCTGTGGGTACAGGCGGCACCGATCGCGATGGAGACCAGCCCCGCGAACCACGGATGTTCGGCGGCGGACGCTGCGAGGTCCCGTGACCGGATGACGACGAGAACCGCCAGGGTGGTGTTGATCGCGGTGATCCAGTTGGACAACGGGTCCCGTAGGATTCCACCCGCGCAATAGGCCGCCAGGCCGATGACGAGCATCAACGGTAGGTTCTGCGGCGTGGAAATCAGCCGTGAGATCACACCCACGACAACGACGGTCACGACGATTCCTGTCGTGAGGTACCCGGTCGCGATCCGGGAGCGGACGCCGGGAAGATGATGGGCGAAGCTGGTGTGCTGAAACTCCTGGATCACCAGACCGACGATCCAACCTGCGGCGGCCGTGAACCACAACACGGCAATGAAAAAGACATCGATGTACCGTCCCACCGGGGACTCCGCGTGGGCCGCCCCGCCGAGGATGATCCCGCCGACCACCAACGAGTAGACAGCCAACCAGAACACCGAGGCGCGACCGAGCAACAACAGGAACGGCCTGAGGGTTGTCATGCTGCCCCCTCTCCGACGAGGATCGGGAACATCTCCTCCAGGTTGAGCGGTCGCGCGGTGACCTCGACGCCGTGAGTCGCGCGAAACGTTTCCAGATTCGCGTCCGCCTGCCGGACCCGCAACAGAGCCTGGCTGCCGCTGATCTCCTGTGAGTGCACGAACGGTTCGGTGAAGTGGGTCGGGAGATCTCCGTTTCTGGAGACGATGCGCCATTCGGCGTAGCGTTCCTTCAGTTCGTCGAGGCCTGCGTCCGTGACGACGCGTCCGTTGTCGAGGCAGACCACCCAGTCGACGATCTTCTCCACATCCCGCAGGACGTGACTGGAGACGAGGATCGTCGCCTGATCCTCGCGCAAGACCTCGAGCAGGAACTCGAGCAGCTTGGCACGCACGATCGGATCGAGATCGCTGACCGGTTCGTCGAGGATGAGCAGCTGCGGGTGGTGACAGACCGCCAGGATGATGGCCAGCTTCTGCAGGTTGCCGGTGGAGAGTTTGCCGACCGGTTTCTCCGTGTCGAGCTCGAGCTCTGAAAGGAGTCGCTTCTCGCGCTCTTGATCCCAGTCCGGGTAAAAACACGAGACGTAGCGAACGTGCTGCTCGACGGTCATCCAGTCCAGCAATCCGATCTCCTGAGGGACGTAACCGATCTGGGTCAGCGCGTCGTGTCCGAGCTTGTCGCTGGACTGATCCAACGTCTTGACGGTTCCCTCGTTGGGAAGTTGAAGCCCCATCAGGTGCTGGATCAGCGTTGTCTTGCCGCTGCCGTTTTTTCCCAGCAACCCTACAATCGATGGACGACCCAGCTTCAGGTTGATGTGATCGAGCGCCGTCACGTCGTCGAACTGCTTGGTCAGACCGCTTGCTTCAAACACATATTCCATGACTCACCTCTCGTCATCCTGTTGGTCCTCGAGCAACCGGCGGAACACCGTCACCGCCGTGTCCGGGTCGAGGCTTAACTGTCGGGTCTTGGTCACCACCGGGCGCAGCGCGTGCTCGAGTTGATCGACGCGCGTTTCGCGGACGGCCTTGCCCTGTCGCTCCGGTACGACATGGGGGCGTCCGGGGCGTCGTTCCAGCACGCCGGCTTCTTCCAGAAGACCGAACGCCTTGCTGATGGTCATCGGATTGACACCCAGTTTGGCGGAGAGGGCGCGTGTAGACGGCACCGCCTCGCCGGGTTTCAGCAGACCGCTGGCCACGTGAAAACGGATCTGCTCGACCAGCTGCCGGTAGACCGGAATTCCGCTGTGTGGGTCGACGACCAGGATCATCTGGCATGGCCTCTAGGTGTATGAGACAATTAATACACTTCCCATCGTAGGAGTTTTCACTGTATATGTCAAGTAATACACCTGAACCGCTCAAATCACGAAAATTCCTTTGTTTGTGGCTGCTTTTGATCAGCGCGCTGGCCTGCGCCGCCCCCGATGGGGTTGGTGAGGTCCAGGAGCCGCCCCCGGCCGACGGCTACGGGGCCTGGGCCGCGGAGGATCCGGGCGACTGGCCACGAATCGCCATGGTCAATCGAATCCGCTATTCGGATTCGGACCACCCCATGGCCGGGTCCGCGTTCCTGGTGCAGAACGGCGATGAGATCGTCGCCGTCACCGCCAAGCACGTGCTGCGTTACTTCAAGTCGGAGGCGATGGACTCGGCTTCGTTCCGTGGGACCCTCGTGAGTTGGGAGATGTTCCTCAAGGATGCGCCGACCGAGGCCACGGTCATCGGCGCACTGATCAACGAGGATGCGGACGAGTCCCTGGACAACATCCGCACCGCGCGGGACTGGCTACTCTTCACCGTCCGGAACCCCTCTGACAATGTGACGCCGCTACGACTTCGAACCACACCACTGGTCGCCGGCGAACCGGTCGCGGTCGTCGGCTGGCGTTACACCGATGAAGGTCCGCAGCACGTCTATCGAGGCAAGTACGTTCGATCCGAGAAGGGTTCCGTTCTGATTGACGTCCGGGAGCTCACCGACAACACGATGCCCGGCCTGAGCGGTGCCCCCGTCATCGACGCCCGCGGTTATGTCATCGGGATGATGTCGTCCAAGTCCGGCAAGCTTCAGCGACTGGCGTCGGTCGACTATGCGAAACGCGTGCTGGAGCAGGACGCGCGTCCGGAACCCGTTGCCGTCCTCGAGGAGTGAATTCGACAGGAGTGCCCCTGAAAAGGGGACAGATTTATTTTTCCGATCGAGGGATCGGAAAAATAAATCTGTCCCCTTTTTGGATCAGGCCAGGTCGAAGCGATCCAGGTTCATCACTTTTTCCCACGCGGCCACGAAGTCGCGCACGAAGGGCTGCTGCGAATCGTCACACGCGTAGGCCTCCGCGATGGCACGGAGCTGAGAGTTGGAACCGAAGACGAGATCCACGGCGGTGCCGGTCCACTTCAGATCGTTAGACTCGCGATCGCGTCCCTCAAAAACATGCTCACACTTGGGGGACACGTCCCACTGGGTGTTCATGTCGAGCAGGTTCACGAAGAAGTCGTTGGTCAGCGTCTCGGGGCGTTGGGTGAAGACACCTTCCTGGGACCGACCGGTGTTTGCGTTCAGCGCACGCATGCCGCCGACGAGCACCGTCATCTCCGGAGCCGTCAGGTTCAGCATCTGCGCCCGATCCAGCAACAACTCCGGCGCCGTTCCCCGGAGTCCTTTTCCGAAGTAGTTGCGGAATCCGTCTGCTCTGGGTTCGAGCACGGCAACCGAGTCCACGTCGGTCTGCTCTTGCGACGCATCCGTGCGTCCCGGCGAGAAGCCAACCTGCACGTCGTTTCCGGCGGCCTTTGCCGCCTGTTCAACCGCCGCGCATCCGCCAAGGACGATCACGTCGGCCAGCGAAACCCGCTTGCCACCGGACTGCGCGTCGTTGAACTCAGACTGGATCTTCTCAAGTGCCGGTAGGATCTCGCGCAGCTCGGCCGGACTGTTGACGTCCCAGTCCTTCTGCGGTGCGAGCCGGATACGCGCACCGTTGGCGCCACCGCGGTTGTCGGTGCCGCGGAACGTCACCGCCGACGCCCAGGCGGTCGAGACCAGCTGCGCCACCGGCAGCCCCGAGTCGAGGATCTTGCCCTTGAGGGCGGCGATGTCCTTCTCTCCGATCAATTTATGGGTGACCTCGGGGACGGGGTCTTGCCACAGCTGCGGCTCTGCAGGAACCATGGAGCCGAGGCAGCGCGAGCGCGGCCCGATGTCGCGGTGCGTCAGCTTGTACCAGGCTTTCGCGAAGGCGTCGGCAAACTGGTCCGGGTTCTTGTGGAAGCGTTTGGAGATCGGCGCGTAGGCCGGGTCCATCCGCAGCGCGAGGTCCGTCGTGAACATGATCGGGGCGTGCTTCTTCTTCGGGTCGTGAGCATCCGGCACCGTCTTCGATGCCGCCGGATCGGTCGGTACCCACTGCTGTGCGCCGGCCGGACTCTTCACGATATCCCAGTCGTAACCGAAGAGGTTTTCAAAGTAGTTGTTGTCCCACTTCGCCGGCTCGGTGGTCCATGCGCCTTCCAACCCGCTGGTAATCGTATCGGCACCCTTGCCACTGCCATAGCTGTTCTTCCAGCCGAAGCCCTGCTCCTCGATGCTTGCGCCTTCCGGTTCGGGACCGACGTGTTCACCCGGATCGGCCGCACCGTGGGCCTTGCCGAACGTGTGTCCGCCCGCAATCAGCGCAACCGTCTCTTCATCGTTCATCGCCATGCGAGCGAAGGTCTCTCTAATGTCCTTGGCCGCTGCGAGTGCACTGGGAGTGCCGTTCGGCCCCTCCGGGTTCACATAGATCAGACCCATCTGAACGGCGCCGAGAGGATTCTCCAGTTCTCGATCGCCGGTGTAGCGTTCGTCGGCGAGCCACTCCCCCTCGGACCCCCAGTAGATGTCCTCTTCCGGCTCCCAGACATCCTCGCGACCGCCGGCGAAACCGAGGGTCTTGAATCCCATCGACTCGAGGGCGCAATTCCCGACGAACACCATCAGGTCGGCCCACGATAGTTTGCGGCCGTACTTCTGCTTGACCGGCCAGAGCAGTCGACGCGCCTTGTCGAGGCTTACGTTGTCGGGCCAGCTGTTGAGCGGCGCAAATCGGATGGTACCGGAGGCGGCACCGCCACGGCCGTCTTGAATGCGATAGGTCCCCGCGCTGTGCCAGGCTAGGCGAATGAAGAGCGGCCCGTAGTGACCGTAGTCGGCGGGCCACCAGTTCTGCGACGTGGTCATCACCTTTTCGATATCATTCTTAAGGGCGTCAAGGTCGAGGGTCTTGAACTCCTCGGCGTAACTGAACGTCTCACCCATGGGGTCGGACTGAGGAGGGTTCTGGTTGAGGGTTTTCAGGTTCAGTTGATTCGGCCACCACTGTTGGTTTCGCGAGCTGCCGGTCGCCATCTGCCTGTTCGATCCGCCCATCACGGGGCACTTGGATTCATCGCTCATGGTCTTCTCTCCAATAGGGTCCGCTACGCGCGCCCGGCGGCGCGCCGTGGGTCGCTAATGACTGTTCGGGACAGCTCTACAGTAGCGAAAAGACCCCTGAGTTGGAAAGACCGATTGGGTCTTTTCGGGGTAGTTTTTGCCGAAAAGGAGCCGCCTAACCGAGCGCCCACCCGTGGAGCAGCCAGGCGATGGCAACCAGCCCATAGAAGGTCGCGAAAAGCCCCACGGCGATGACTGGCGCGACTCGACGATCCGACTCCCCCGCTACCGGACAGGAGCCGCCGCGCAGGAACATCGCGTAGGCGATACCCGCCAGGAGCGCCCCAGCGATCACATCGATGACGTAGTGCTGCTTGACCAGGACCGCGGAGAGCCCGACCAGGGAGGCGGCGAGCAGCGCGGCGATCCCGACCCGGCGGTTGACCCTGAGCAAGACCAGTGCGGACACGTACGAGTGCGCGACGTGAAGTGACGGGAAGCAGTTGTGCGGCGGGTCGACCGCGTAGATGAGGCCGAGACTCCAGGCGCCGAATCCCGTGCCGTTAATCTCGACCGGACGCGAGGCCGTGGTCGGGTAGACCACAAAGAAGATGTAGGAGACGATCCATACCAGCAAGTAGGCAAACACGGCGCGACGCAGCAGAGCATCCTGGCGCACGACGAGGACAGGCAAGAAGATGAGGAACCAGTACAGCGGTCCGTAGGCCAGCATCCACATCGGCTGCACGGGGAGGATTCGGTCCAGGGCCAACTCGGGCACGTAGAACGTGCGACCGGTGAGGAACTCCGGGATGAAGATATAGAACGGGACCAGGCAGACCAGCAGCATCATGGGGAGCGGGACCCGATAGCGCCGGGTCAACATCTCTTTGACCATCGCCCACGTGACGGACCGCGACTGAGGGGCAGTCACGCGCGAGCTAGTCCGGGTCGCCGGTGATGTGGAGCGGTCGCTTCTTCCTCGTGTCAATCTGCAATGAGAGGACATCCGGACGGCTGTAGTGGCCGCAACTGTCGACGACCATCTTGGCCTTGGCGATGTCGTCGAAGTTCAGGTCGGCGTAGAGAATCGTCTCTTCGTCCGGCGGTGCTTCCGCCAGGACCTTCCCGCGTGGATCGACGATCATCGAACGGCCACCGCCAGCCTGAAACTTGGAGACACTCCCCCCGCTGCCAAGCGCCTTGAGGATGTCGTCGGTCAGGATGGAGGTCGCGGTCACGCCGAAACTCTGTCCCTCGAATCCGTAGTGTCGGGTGGACGCATCGATGATATCGAGCAGACCGCCCATGCCACCGGGCCACATGGAGATGTGAATGACCTCGTGTTGCGCCTGCATGGCATAGCAGAACAACGCGTTGCCGTGTTCGTAGCAGATCAGCGCCCCCAGGATCCCCAATCGACTTGGGAATGTCCGCAGGTCCGAGCCGTCTCCCCGCCCCCAGACCATCCGCTCGTGGTTGGTCGGCACCAACTTGCGTCGGACTCCGAGGATCTCTCCGGTCTCGTCGATCAACAGCTGAGAGTTGTAAAGGGTTCCACCGTCGAGTTCGTTGATCCCCATCGCGACGATACAGCCGGCGTCCCGAGCGGCCTTGCACAGCTGTTCCGTTGCAGGCGACGGAATCTGCACGGCGTTCTCGCGAAGCCGCATCAGGAAGGGCGTGGTCTCGGTCGGATCATGGGTGATCACGAAGTACGGGTAACCGGGGAGAAACGTCTCCGGGAACACGATCAGCTCCGCGCCCTGTTTGCCCGCCGTCGCAATGGTGTCGCACGCCTTGGCGACGGATGCTTCGAGGTCCAGGTAGACAGGGGCTACCTGGGCCGCTGCGACTTTCGCTATCTTCTTCACGTCGAATGCTCCACTAGGTCGGCAGACAGCCACACTATCGCAACTTCGGTCGAGACAGAAAAGGGGACAGATTTATTTTTCCGATCAGGCGATCGGAAAAATAAATCTGTCCCCTTTTCTTGTGGATCTAGCCCCGAACCACATCCCCGTGCAGCGAGGCGAACATGCACATCATTTCCTGGATCTCGTCTGCGCCGACGCCGGCCGCTTCCATC
Source organism: Acidobacteriota bacterium (assembly GCA_029861955.1). NCBI lineage: Bacteria > Pseudomonadati > Acidobacteriota > Acidobacteriota bacterium. Next base: position 75,022 of record JAOTYK010000003.1, on the reverse strand, counting down.
GCCGCCTGCACGTCACCACCCGCCGCCAGGAAATGCTCGTCGGTGAGATTCATGTGCGCATGGGCATCGACCATGTTCATGCCGTGGTACTCCACGTCGCCACCAGACGCCTGCGAGAGGAAGTCCGTGACCTGCGAGATCAGGCGAGCGTCGTCGACGCCTTCCATCAGGTGCATGATCGGCTCGTTTACACGATGTCGCGCAACCACGTCGGTCACGACGGTGAAGATGGCGTCGCGTCCGCCGAGACGGTCATAGAGGCTTGCCTCAGTCTGGCGTACCGCCATCGCGTCCGCCGCGGCGGCGCAGTCGGCCTGCATCTGCAACACGGCCGGATCGACGACCACCGTCTCGACCACGTCAGTGGCGTGGTCAACCATCTCCTCGGCGACGGCCTCTTCTTGCGCGGGGTCCCCGCCACAGCCTACGAGCGCCACTAAAACCAACAAACCAATCCAGCGAAAATCTTGTTTCATGTTCCCCATCCATTGATTCCGATAGATTTCATCGGATTTGAAAAAGCTGGCTACTCACAACTCGCCCATCCTAGCGGACATTTCTGCGGAAGAGGAGGGCGTCGGAGTTGTCCAGCCCGGTGAACGCCGTGGGTCGGGACTCTCCCGTACGTTTCCGGTATCTTACTTGCCCATGGCCGACTAAGCTCTACTAACGCCGTGCGCTGCAAAACCTGAGAGATCCACTTCATTTTCGAGAGGATTGATCGAAATGTCAGAGACAAAACGCGGGACGCCCCCCGTGGAGCGCGCGTGGCAGAAGGCGGTCGCTAAACATCGCAAACCGGTCATGCGAAGCAGTGTCTGGCAACTCGTCAACAGCCTGGCCCCGTACCTGGCTCTCTGGGGTCTCATGATCTGGACGCTGAACATCTCTTACTGGATCACCCTCGCGATCGGCGTCGTTGCCTCCGGGTTCCTGGTTCGCATCTTTATCATCTTTCACGATTGTGGCCACGGCTCGTTCTTCAAATCGAGACGCGCAAATCGCGTGACCGAATTCATCACGGGTGTACTGACGTTCACGCCGTACCGCCAGTGGCGGCACGACCATGCTCTGCACCACGCAAACGCCGGCGATCTGGATCGTCGCGGCCCGGGCGATATCTGGACGCTGACGGTCCGGGAGTACCTCGGGGCTCCACTCTGGAAACGTCTGTCGTACCGCGTCGTGCGCAATCCTTTCGTGTTGCTCGTGGTCGCACCGCTGTTCGTCTTCGTGGTCCAGTACAGATTTCCGTCTCGTGCCGGGGGTAAGCGAGAGCGTATTGGCGTCTTCTGGACCGACTGCGCGATGCTGGCGATCGTCGCCCTGATGAGTTTGACCATCGGGTTCAAGGCCTACGTCCTGATTCAACTCCCCGTGATCATGTTAGCGGGGACCGCGGGAGTCTGGCTGTTCTACGTGCAGCACCAGTTCGAGGACGTCCAGTGGAAGAGAGGTCAGGAATGGGACTATGAAGAAGCGGCCTTTAGCGGCAGCTCTTACTACGAATTACCACGGATCTTGCAGTGGTTCACCGGGAATATCGGATTCCACCACATCCATCACCTGAGCCCGGCCATTCCCAACTACCGCCTGGAGAGGTGCCACCGAGAGAATCCGATGTTTCAGAAAGTCCCAACTGTCACGCTGTGGTCAAGCCTGAAGTCGTTGTCGATTCACCTTTGGGATGAAAAGGGACAAGAGCTAATTGGTTTCGGTCAACTCAAGGCCATCCGCCGCGACCCGCAGCGTCACAGTCTCTCGACAAGTTCGAAGAGGTCTCCGTAGTCCGTATCCTTCGTGTACACGAGTCGCTGCGAGTCGGGAGACCACGTTCGACCTCGCCTGAACCACATCAAGGAACGTTACAAGACCATGCCCAGTTTCGAGTGTCAGGTGTGCGGCGAGACGTTCAACGTGCCCCAGGCCGCAATGGATAAGTACCCGGGCTGGACGCCCAAGTTTTGTCGCGAGCACTCGCCCCGCAAGACAGCGGCGAGCGCAGATACTGCGACGGCCCCGAAGCGTTCAAGAAGCGCGAGCCGTGAAGAGAATCTTCCCGTCGCGGAGGTCCTCGCCAAATATACCGACGGGCCGACGACCGGCGTCTTTACCGATGGTGGTTCGCACCCCAACCCGGGGCCGGGCGGCTGGGGGATGGTCTGGGTTGCGGACGGAGAGATCCTCGAGCAGGCCCACGGCCACGACCCACAGACGACGAACAATCGCATGGAACTGACCGCGCTGATCGCCGCGTTCAAGGCCCTACCGGAAGATGCGGAGACGGTGATCTATACCGACAGCCGATTATGCGTAGACACGATCACCAAGTGGGCGCCCGGCTGGGAGCGCAAGGGTTGGAAGCGCAAGGGTGATCCGCTGAAGAACCTCGACCTCGTTAAGGAGTTGCTTGCCCTCTACCGCAAGCACCCGGACTGTAAGCTTGAGTGGATTGCCGCGCACACCGGCTACCGCTGGAACGAGTATGCGGACAGTCTGGCCAGCGCATGGCGGCGTGACGAGCTCTGACCTTATTCGCAGGCCGGCGAGACCCGTTCGCTCCCCTGCCCGTCGTCACCCCATCCACCGTGGGCGCAGCTGTTCCTGCCACGCACCAGGTAGGCCCTGCCGGTCCCCGGAGCGAGAGGTGCGCCGTCGACGAACGTCGCAACCGAGCTGCCGCAGACCAGTTCATCATCGATGACGCCGCTTGATGCCAGGTCGGCCAGGGTCGACATGGCCACGTCATACGTCGTGCCCGTTCCGGACGAGCCACCCAGATCGGTCCAGGCCAACTCCGCGTCATCCCCGGGAAGCCGCTCGACATGCAAACTCGACACGACGCCGGGTGGGGCGAACGCTCCCGGGTCTGCCAGGGCGCAATCGGTGTTGTTGTCGACACCGTCACCGTCGCCATCGGCGGGACCCAGCTGCGTAAGATCGAACGAATAGATCGAGCGACCGTGGGTCGCGGCAAACAGTTCCATGGACGTCTGGTTGATCTCGAGATCCAGCACCGCCGAGACAGGCATGGCGTCCCCTAGCAACGACCAACTCTCTCCCGCATCGTCGCTGAGGTGCACCCCCAGATCGTTGCCGACGAACACGCGCCCACGCCACGTATCATCGGCCAGGACGGTGTTCATGGGCAACGCGGGTAGACCGCCGTCACTGATGTCGGTCCACGTCGCACCCAGGTCCTCGGTGCGTCGCACGTAGGGCATCGTGTCGCCCATTCGAAATCCCGCAACGGTCAGGTAGGCGGCGTTGGGATCGACGGGATCCGCTGCGATGCCCGTCGCCCAGTACGACACGCCCGGCGGGTTGGCGGCGTTCCATGTGACGCCGGCGTCGTCTGAGACCCAGACGTTGCCGTCGTCGACGCCGGCCCACAGGATCTGCGAATCTTGCGGCGAGACGGCGAGGGCCGTGATCACGCCCCGGGCCCAGGTCGTCGGCGATCCGCCGCCTAGCGGGTTGCTGATCGGCGCCCACGAGAGACCCGCGTCCACCGAGCGATAGACACGTTCGCGTCCCATGTAGAGGGTCGATGAATTGGCGGGGTCGAAGACCATCGGGACGACGGTCGCTCGATCCTCGGCCGGGTCGACCCCGGTCATGGCGATCGTCCAGATGCTCCCACCATTCGTCGAGCGCTGGATCTCGCCGCCCAACCACTGGCCGTACATCAGGTTCGAATCCTGCGGATCGATCAGGCAGGTGTAGGCGTCTCCCGGAATGACCATCGTCCACGAGAGCCCGTCGTCGGTGGTCCTCAACATGCCGTTGTCCTGGGTCCCACCCATCAGGTTCGTGGGGTCCTGCTGATCGGTGCAGATGTCGTAGAACTGGGTGTTCGGTGTGTTGGATCGCGTCACGCTACCCGTATCGACTTCGCCGTAACCACCGTCGTTGGCGACCAGCAACTTGGTTCCCTGGGGGATCAGGTCGTGGTGGTCGGCGTGGTAGGTCGTCCGTTGATTAAACGTGACGCCCGCGTTGAACGATTCCCAGAGGAATACGTCGAGCAGGTAAACGAACTTCCAGTTCGCAGGGTCGACACGGATCTGTCCGAAGTACCAGACGCTACCGCCCGGGAACGGTGTCGCAGTTTGGTTCCAGTTGTCGCCGCCGTCGTCGGTTCGCCAGACACCCAGCAACCCGAAGCCGCTGCTGCCGATGACCGCGTAGACGTGCTGCGGCGCGTTCTGGGCAACCGCCAGACCGATCCGGCCCAGGGAGCCTGCGGGCAGCCCGGCCGTCAGTTGCGTCCACGTCGTGCCGCCGTCGAGAGAGCGGTAGATTCCGCTGTCGGGCCCGCCCAGGGTCAAGCCGCCCCCCCACGAGCGCTGCCAGATCGCGGCATAGATCCGATCGGGGTCGCCGGGATCGATCTGCACGTCCACGGCGCCGGCTCCGTTCGAGACATGCAGCACGCGACTCCAGGTCGCGCCGCCGTCGAGCGAGCGATAGACACCCCGATGTTGATCTGCGGTCCAGAGGCTACCGCCGCCGGCGACGAACACGCGTTGGGGATCCACGGGGTCGACCGCGATGCGGCCGATGCGCCGGACCTCGGCAAGACCGACGTAGTTCCACGTCGCCCCGCCATCGGTGGTCTTGAAGACGCCCTCGCCTTCGTAGTTGTAGATCGAGCCGATCTCCTCGCCGGTTCCCACGTAGACGGTGTCGGGAGTGGAGGGGTCCACGGCCACGGCGCCGATCGAGAAAACCGCCTGATCGTCGAAGACCGGCGTCCACGTGCCTCCGCCATTGGTCGATAAGAAGACACCCCCTGCGGCGCTGCCGGCCCAGATCCGCTGGTTGTTCAGCGGATCGATCGCCAGCGCGGAGAGACGCCCCGGGACGTTGCTCGGCCCGAACAGCGACCAGCTGCCGGAGGTTCGCTGACTCCGGTGAAGCTTCTCGAGCGCGGCGGTGCGCAGACCCGGGGGTGGGTTGTCCGGTCCAGACCAGAGCGCGGACGGTGTGGGCACACGGGACTTCTCGAGCGGGATGGACTGTGGGGTTTTTCCGGTAGGTGTCACGGTCGTCGGTTCGACGTGAGATCGTGCGCAGCCCAGCAGGAAGCTCGTTAGACCCAGGAGGAACAGACCGCAGCAGAGGGTCGGTCGATGCATGGATCCCTCAAGACGGGTGAGATGACGCTAGCGGGGTGTCAGCCCAACATTAATATACGCGGGTTCCCATCTCGCTGCTGGAGGGCGGCTGAACCCGAAACGGGACTCGAGATCGAAAACGGATCCGTCCATACCGTCAGGCAACTTACGTTCTCGAAACCCCGTAGAGGACCGAATCTGCAGGAATATGGCGAATATTGGAATCTCCGACCGAACCGACGACGGCACGTATCGTGCAATTTGCTTCGTAGGGATCTTGTCGTTTCGATCGAAGAGGATTGCCGATGCGCCGTTCGGCTAACAGTTGGCTTGTCGTCGCGATCGTCGCGTTGAGTGTCTGCTTGGGCTTTGGGCCGCATTGCCTGGCGGAGAAATCGTCGCGAGCGGAGTTGCGGCGGAATACTCTGCTGACAGGCACGATACGCGTTGTCCAGGAAGATGATTTCGCTGCGGACCGCACCTTGAAGGTGCATTACCTCGACGAGTCTTCGACCGGAAAGACCTATCGTCTGGATTTTTCAGGCGGGGACGAGCCTCGCCTGGCCACCGGTGACGCGGTCGCGATTCGAGGCGCCATCCATCGCGACTGGGTTGCTGTCGATATGCGCGACTCCAGAAGCGTCACGATGAGCACGACCAACACTTCCTTCAGCATGACAGGCTCCAGGTCTGTCCTGATCATGATGGTTGATTTTCAAGACGCCGTGGTCAGTTGTAGCGACGGCGACGTCGCGGACACGATGTTCGACGGAACGCAGTCTGTAGACGGTCTATTTCAGGAAACCTCCTTTGGCTCCGTTTCGTTCGAACGAGACTTCGATGGCGACTCCAATCCGGACATCGTGCGTGTGACGATCAGCGCTCTGACGACGGATGCCTGCAACTCAACCGGCTGGGCCAACGACGCAGATGCCGAGGCCTTTCTGCTCGGTTTCAACCCGGCCGACTACCAGCACAAGATCTACGTCTTGCCGAACGCGTCACCCTGTGGTTGGGCCGGTCGCGGCACGGTTGCCTGCTCGAGTGGCTGCCGGGTTTGGGTTCGGTATTGTTCGTTCCCGGATATCTACGCTCACGAGCTTGGACACAATCTTGGGATGAGTCACAGTTCGACGGATCTTGACAACGATGGTGTGATCGACTGCACCTACTGCGACACCTCGGACATCATGGGTTACAGCGGAGCGGGTTGGCGCCAGGTCAACGCGCCCCACAAGACGGAAATGGGATGGTTGCCCGGAGGGCAGATCGTCGACCTGACACCCGCCGCCGCGGCGACCCACGTACTCTCTCCTCTCGAGACGGATCCGCTGGCGGCTGCCTATCCACAGACGTACAGGATCGTGCATCCCGTGGCCGACAACTATTTCATCTCGTACCGACGGCCTCTGGGCTACGACGCAACGTTAAATTCGGCGTATTCCGAGAAGACCAACATCCACGTTTCCAGGAACGATGGAAGCGGGCTTTCACGCTTCATCGTCGCGCTGGCCGATGGCGAATCGTTTGTCGACGGGTACGGACTCAGCGTGACACAGGTGTCTCACGACACTCTTTCCGCGACGTTACTCATCGAGGACACCGGTCAAGCCTGTAACGACCAGGATTCCGATGGCTATGGCTCACCGGGAAGCTCGGCCTGCAGTGCTGGCGCCGCACTCGATTGCGATGACCAGGATGCCACCATCAACCCGGCTGCGACGGAAATCTGCGATGGCGTCGACAATGATTGCGATGGATCGACGGATGTTGGAGCTGCGGACGCCACAACGTGGTTTGCCGATGCCGATGACGATGGTTACGGCGACAGTGGCAACCCGCTGGCGGCGTGTGTCCAACCTGGCGGGTACGTGATCGATGCCAACGATTGCGACGACACCTGGTGGATGGTCAGCCCCGCGCGATATGAGTGCCACAACGGCGTCGATGACGATTGCGACGGGCAGGTTGATGAAGGGACGATCGGCGAGAGCGGCGGCGTCTACTGGGCGATTCCTTGCCCCGTGACCCGGGAATCCTCCCTGCAGTAATCGGAACCGATCCCTCAGTCCGGAGACATGCCGCGGGCCCTGTGCTCTTGCGGACTAACGCCTCGCACTCGTTTGAATGCTGCGCTGAGCGCGAACGGGCTGCTGTAGCCGACCTTCTCGGCCACGGTCCCGACGGTCGCGTCCGGCTCACACAACAGGTCCGCGGCCAGCGCAAGACGCCATTCGGTGAGGAACTTCATCGGTGACTCACCCACCACATCCTGAAATCGTCGGGCCAGCGCCGCACGGGAGACACCTGTCTCCTCCGCGAGCTTGGCCACCGTCCACGGATGTGCCGGATCCCGATGCAGGATCGTCAACGCTTTTCCGACGATCGGGTCTGCCTGGGAGCGGTACCATTTTGGCGCCTCCGCCTCGGGTCGAGTGAACCAGGCGCGCAGCACGGCGATCAGCAAGAGGTCGATCAACCGATCGAGCACGGCCGCCTGTCCCGGCTGGTCCTTGGCCATCTCTTCGCAGAGTAGTGAAACCAGCGGCGAGTCCCATTGATCGTTAGACAACGACAGCACCGGTGGTAGTGCACGCTGCAACCGATCGCTGATATCGCCTTTGGACTCGTAGGCGCCGACGAGCATCAGCGTGGAACCTTCGGGGTCGTTACCCCAGGTTCTCACACCTAGCATCATCTCTTCCTCTACCGACTCGCCTTCCGGATTGCAGCAACGTTGGCCGGGGTGGATCACGACGGTCGTCGGCGTGGCCGGATCGTCCGCCACGTTGTAGTGATCCGGTGCGCGGGTCACTGCAACATCCCCCGCATCGAGCCTGACGGGGTCGCCGTCGTCGGGAACGACCCACGCATGACCCTTCACCATCGCCAGTACGGTCAGCGGAGACTCCGCAAGTATCCGCAACGACCACGGTGAAGCCATCACCGTCCGGAGTGCAAACGCACCATGGGCGCGAGGTCCGTCAAGAAGTCCGCCGAAGGTATCCATGACCCCATTTTATCGGGTTTGGACGATCGCGTATGGGATTGAGCATCGGAGCCATGTTCAACGGATCGCGGGTCTTCCACACTACCTCCATGACCGACGTCACTTCATCGAAACGAACCGGAAGGAGGCCCGAGATGGCAAACAATCAGGATTCAGTAGGCAACGAGACCATTCTGGTGATCGGAGCCAGCGGAAAGACGGGGCGACTCGTCACAGAACGACTGATCCGCGCCGGACGGCGGGTTCGACCCGCGTCTCGCTCCAGCGAGACTCGATTTGACTGGAACGACGAAGCCAGTTGGCTTCCCGCCCTGACCGGTGTGAAGGCCGCGTACATCACCTACCACCCCGATCTCGCCTTCCCCGGTGCCGCCGAGACCGTCGGTAACTTCGCCGACCTGGCCGTCGCCAACGGTGTGCGACGACTGGTTTTGCTTTCGGGGCGTGGCGAAGAGGGAGCCCGCCAGGCGGAGATGCGAGTGCAACAGTCAGGTGCCGACTGGACTCTCGTACGTTGCGCGTTCTTCAACCAGAACTTCAGCGAAAACTTCGTCGATGCGATCAGGGCGGGCGTTCTGGCCATGCCCGGTGGTGACACGGAAGAGCCGTTCCTCGATGCCGAGGACATCGCCGATGTCGTGACCGCCGCACTGACCGACGAGCGACATATCGGGCAGCTTTACGAATTGACGGGACCGCGACTGCTCACATTGGCTGACGTGGCTACCGAGTTGGGCGACGCGCTGGGTCGCGAAGTGCGTTACGTACCGGTGACGGCCGAGGACTTCGCCGCCGAGTTGGTGGCCCACGGGATGCCGGAGCCTCACGCTGTGCCGGTCGCGGATCTGATCGCCGAGGTGCTCGACGGCCGCAATTCCCACCTCAGCGACGGAGTCCAACGTGCACTTGGCCGCCCGCCCCGTGACTTCGCCGACTACGCTCGCGACAACGCCGAGGTTTGGTAGAAAAGGGGACAGATTTATTTTCCTGTCCTGTCGGAACATTGACAAATATGAAAAATAGATCTGTCCCCTTTTGTTCGACACTCGCGGAGACTCTGCTGTTCACTCGGTAGAAGGACTCAGGACGTTCAAGATCTCAGGCAAATAGCGAATCACGATCGAAAAATGTCCCTCGCCTGGATGGAAGTTCGTCTTCGCGTCCGGAATTCGCGCCGCGACCCAGTGGGCCAGGGAAGACGGCACGACCCGGTCGGCGTCACCGTGCCACAAGGAAACCTCGGCCTGGATCGCCGCAAACTCGAGTCCCCAGTCGTTGCCGTAGATCAACGCATCCGCCGAGGCACCGGCACCCCCCTGCCGAAACCCCTCACGAAATTCTCGCTCGAGGACCGGGCGGATCTCCGGATCGGTAAGCGTCGCTCGATCCGCTTCGCCGGCGTGTCGAATCAGGTTCGCAACCGCCGGACGAAAGAAATGCCTTAGCAACGGACCGACGATGGCCAGGACTGGTCGAACCAACCACGGCGTGCGGGAGGCCAGCGTAAGACCGAAACGGGTGTGTCCCATCATGCCGTCGTCTCGATGCATTGCTTCGATGGGACCGAGCCCACAGACGAGGCCGACCCGATCCACGCGATCGGGGAGTGCCGCGGCACAGGCCAACGCGAACGGCGCGCCTCCCGAGACGCCCACCAGGTTGAATCGCGGGCACTCCAACTGGTCGGCCGCCTGGGCGATGTCGTCGGGCCAGTCTGCCAACCGTCGCCCACGCTGCGGAGTCGATGCCCCCCAACCGGGGCGGTCGAAGGCGATCAGACGGACGCGGTGTTGCGTCGCCGCCGCCTGGCCCAGTTCTCCACCCAGTCGCGACCCCGGGAAGCCGTGGGAGTAGATAACGGGTGTCCCGCCGGGGTCGCCAAACTCGGCGGCGGCGAGCGTTCGTCCGTCTGTCAGATTGATTCGGTGCTCGATCATCCGGCCGTACTCTGGGGAGATCGCATCTCCCCATCCATTCAGGGATTGTAGGAGCCATCGTGCGTACCGTCGCAATTTATTGCCTGGTTGTCATCATCATGTTTCGATGGCCGTGAGGGATGTGAGACCCGGACCGTCATTTTCCGACCAGCGCCGTCGACCAGTTCTGGATCAGTCGTGCCCCCGACTCACCCGGAGCGGTCGGCGGAAGCTCGTTGCACAGAATCCGCTGTCCATTATCCGTAACCACGAGGGCAGAGCCTTCACCGGACCTGGAGATCAGTCCGAAGAGCCGTCGCGGTGTGCCGAAGGCGAGCCCCGCGCCCGACGTCACCGGAAGCGCCAGGACCGAATTGCCTCTCCTGTAGAACAGCTCACGGCCGTCATCGCCCCACACCGGCGTAAAGGCGCCGCGTGTTCCCCCGTCGTTTGAGACCACCCAGCGTCCCTCAGATTCCGGAAACGCCTGCACGTAGACTTCGTCAGCACCCGACTCGTTGGACGAGTACGCGACCCAGCGGCCGTCGGGAGAGAGGCGTGCCTCACGCTGGGTGAACTTCCCCGTCAGGTACGGCCTCGCCTCCATCGTTTGCGTGTCGAAGAGCCAGACATCCTGTTCGTCGTCATCGGCACGTCGCACATAGTCGAAGAGAATCGATTTCCCATCACGCGACCAGTCCGTCAAGATGATGCTCGTGTCGACGCTGTAGACCAGCTGAGCCTCGCCTTGCCCCGAGGTCGGCCGGATCCAGATCTCGCCCTCGGATTTCTGCGAGGATCGGTATGCCAGTCGACTGTCATCCGGAGACCACAACGGGAATCGATCGATGGCGGTGTCGTAGCTGAACCGCGTCCGCGAATCGCGCTCGAGGTCGTAAATCCAGATATCGGTCGTATCCTGTCCGATGGCGATCGCCAGCCGACTGCCGTCGTGAGAGAGTGTCGCGTCCCAGTAGCCATCGGCCTCGTCGATCGACTCCAGCACGTTGCCGTCATGGTCGCGCCACTGCAGTACGGTATCGGCCGACCCTGCCCCGCGCTGGTGGATGAGCAAGTTCTCGGAGACGCCGAACTGCGCGCCACCCCAGGAAATGGCTCCCCCGGTCACATCCGTCGCAACCGGTGCGGGATCTCCGGTGAGCGTGAGCGTAGACGGGTCGAAGCGGTGGGCCATCAGCGTCGATCCGACCCGGTAGAGCAGGTGGCCGCCGGCGTAGAGCGCACGGGACTCACTCTTCAGCAGAAACCGCGTCTCCTCCGAATCGAGGGATCCAACGTAGATTCCACTGTGTTCGCTGGTAACGGGGTTTGATGTACTGACGACATAGAACAGGAAATGCCGACCATCCGGGAGGAGTTCCGGCCAGCGGTGCCCGATGTCAAAACGATCCTTGTCCAGCGTCGTTAACGGTTCCGGTGTACCGCCGCCGGCTGCGACCTTCATCAACCCCTCGTTCCACTCTCGCTGAAAAATGATCGTGCCCGACTCGCTCCAGGTCCCACCACGGCCGTCGTTGGTCCCGTCACAGATCGGGATGACCGGTCCCCCACCAACCTCGATCTTGTTCAGCTTGCCGCCGGCGAAGAAACCGATCCAGCGTCCGTCGGGGGACCAGAACGGATACGCATCGACGTCGGCGTCAATCAGTCGACGGGACTCCGCCGAGGCCAGATCACGGACCCAGATACCGACCGATCCCGACGCGACCTCTTCGTTGTCCGATCTCGGGTGAGCCACGAACGCGACATGACGACCATCTTGGCTGACGGCGAAGGGCGCCCCTGGGGCGAAGTCCCAGCCCAGGGGAGGCACCAGAGTGGATTGGACTCTGGGGAGCTGGGGCGTTTCCGTGGGCCAGAACCCCACGACCGCCAGCGCCGCTAGCGAAACAAGGGCCAGCGTCATCCAGGCGAAGCGTCCCTTGCCCGCTTGAGTGGGTGTTACCGCGCTGTCTTCGGGTCGCGCTTCGTCGGCGCCACCGCTCAGCAGATCGTCCAGCAGGATGCGGGCCTCGCCGATGTCGCGAAGGCGACGGGTCGGGTCCCGCTCGAGACAGCGTCGGATGAGCTGTTCAACCCGGACCGGTGTCTGCTTCGGGAGGTCTGCGAGATCGACGTCTGCGCGGAGTACGGCCGCCAACGTGTGGGAGACGGTCTCGCCATCGAACAGACGCTTGCCGGTCAGCAACTCGTGCAACAGGACACCGAAGGACCAGATGTCACAACGGCGATCGACCGGCTGGCCGGCGGCCTGCTCGGGACTCATGTACGAAGCCGTGCCAAGAATCATTCCGGCCTGCGTTCCGGCGGAAGTCATCGTCGGAGAAAGCGACGGGTCGCCTGAGGCGGTGGCAGCATCGGCCGCCTTGGCCAGGCCGAAGTCGAGGACCTTGGACTGGCCCTCCGTCGTCAACTTGACGTTGGCGGGTTTGAGGTCGCGGTGAATCACTCCGTTTTCGTGGGCAGCTTCGAGACCGGTGGCGATCTCGCGGGCCGTGCGAAGGGCCTGTTCGACGGGAAGCGGTCCGTTGATCAGGCTCTCTGATAGATCCTCCCCGGCGACCAGTTCCATCGCGAGGAAGTGAGTTTCGGCTCGACCGTCGGTTGCCTCGGCCTTGTGGATGCCGAAGATGCCCGCGATGTTGGGGTGATTGAGGGAGGCCAGCAGGCGCGCTTCGCGATCGAATCGGGCCAGCCGCTCAGCATCGGCGGCGAAGTCTGGGGGGAGTACCTTGATCGCGACGTCGCGGTCGAGTGTGGTGTCGGTGGCTTTCCAGACGACACCCATCCCGCCCTCGCCGAGTTTCTCGGTGAGACGGTAGTGGAGTAGTTGCTGTCCAGGTTCGATGGTCACCCTGACGCTCCCCGATCTTGAACGAAGGACAGAGTCTACCCTGTTGGAGCCACGATGTGGTGGACCCCCCCAGGACTCGACACCGATGGGGCGACCTTCGAACCGAAACGTCGATCAGGTCGACCGCGGAGTCTCGCGGTACTTGACCACGATGAGTTTCTCCACCGCCAGGTCCCGCACGGTCGCGCCGATTCCGCCGACGCCCAATCCTGACGACCCTCGCCCACCGAAGGGCATCCAATCGACGCGGAACGCGGAGTTGTCGTTGATCATCACCGCCGAAGATTCGAGTTCCCGTGCCGCCTGCAGCGCCCGGTCGACATCCTGCGTGAAGATGGCCGCCTGGAACGCCCAGCGCACGTCGTTGGCACGCCGGATCGCTTCGCCCAGCGTGTCGAAGGCGTTGACGGCGACGACCGGGCCGAAGATCTCCTCGGTCATCACCTTCGTTCCGGCCGGGGGCCCGTCAAGGACGGTCGGCTGGTAGCACTGGTGATCCAACGGCTCGCCGCCCGCGATGACACCGGCTCCCCCGGCCGCCGCCTCTCTTACCCATTCGTGCACGCGCTCGACCTCGGCTTGCCGAATCAGAGGGCCGACCTCGGTCTTGTCCTTCGTGGGATCTCCGACCACAAGGCTCCGCACGCCCGTTGTCAGACGTTCCAGAAATTCCTCCCGGCGGGACCGGTGCACGAACACGCGCTGGACGCTCACGCAGACCTGCCCCGCGTGGTAGTAGCCGCCCTTGATCAGTGACGGCAGGGTGCGCTCGAGGTCGGCCGTCTCGTCCACGATCACGGGCGACGCGCCGCCGTGCTCCAGCGCGCAACGAACGCCGGGCGCCAGTTGTGATCGCAAGTACCAGCCGACGCGGGCACTACCAATGAAGCTGAAGAACGCGATCCGGTCACTGGTGACCAGGAGTTCGGCGACTTCGTTGGAGCAGGGAACGGCCATGCCCAGCTCCGGAGGAAGGCCCGCCTCGCGGAGAAGCTCCATGAACACCATGCAGGTCACCGGCGTGTCGGGCGCCGGCTTGATCAGGACCGGGCAGCCCGCCGCCACGGCGGGAGCGACCTGATGCGAGATGAGATTGAGGGGATGGTTGAACGCGCTAACCGCCGCCACGACACCGATCGGCTCCCGCGTAGTGAATGACAGTCGCCCCATGGCGGCCGAAGCGCCCTGCATCGGCACCTCCCGGCCGTGGATTCGCACCGCTTCGTCGCCGGCAATCCGAACGCTGTTGATCGCTCGTGTCACCTCGATCCGTGCATCCGTCAGGGGCTTGCCGCCTTCCCGCGCGATTAGCAGGGACAGCTCTTCGTGCCTCCCGTGCAACAGCTCCGCCAGGCGAGACAGGATCGCCTGTCGCTCGTGTGCGGGGAGGCCGGCGCGATTCTTTCGGAAGGCCGCAACCGCGGCGTCGATCGCGCGGGTCATTCCCGCCGCGTCGAGTTCTTCGACTTCGGCCACCACCTCGCCGGAGTAAGGCGAATGCACCTTCGTGCTGAGGCCCGTGCCTGCATGATCGGGTATGCGAAGCGAGTACTGTTTGTGCGGCATCGATCCCTCACGGCAAATCGGACCGGCGTCACTTCTCTACGTCAAGGTTTGCCTTCTAGAATGAGGTTGAACGGTGTTTCAGTGGCCCGACGAAATTGGCGAAAACCACCGTCACGCGCGACGGACCCCAGTCGTTTCTCGCCGGCCTGTGCGCCGAGAGCCAAGCCGACTTCCTGGCTGATCGACGCCGGGGTGCAAATCATCGTCGAGAAAGCGTAGAACATCCGGCCGATCGGGTTTAGGTTTTCCTTCAGGTTGTCGTGAGCGAATGGCTCGACCAGCATCAACGTCCCGTCCTTCTTCAACGCCTGGTGTGTGTGCGCCATCGCACCCACGGGGTCACCCATGTCGTGGAGGCAGTCGAAGTATGCGACGAGATCATAGTCGTTGCCCGGAAAGTTCTTGGCCGTAGCGACCTCGAAGCGAACGTTGTCAAGTCCGGCGTCCTTTGCGAGCTTGTTCGAACACTCGATTGACGGCTCATGGAAGTCGAAACCGATGAACGTTGACTTCGGGAACGCCTCGGCCATCACCAGCGTCGATGCACCGTGTCCGCAGCCGATGTCCGCCACCCGGGCACCACTTTTCAGTTTTTCGGTCACACCCTCGAGAGCGGGCAGCCACTCTTCGACGAGACTGGCCTTGTAGCCAGGGCGGAAGAACTTCTCCGTTCCACAGAAAAGACACGCGTTGTGCTCGCCCCACGACACACCCTCGCCAGACTGAAACGCGTGGGTGATCTTCGGTTCGTCGATGAACATCGAGCTGATCGCATAGTAGCCACCGATCATGCAGGTCGGACTGTCAGCGTCCGCGAACACTGCGGCCTGCTCGCGGCTCAAACTGAATCGTCCCGTCGCTTCGTCGAAGTCAATGTATCCCGAACCGGCTTGCGCGGAGCACCACTCGCGCACGTAGCGTTCGGTGGTTCCGGTGCGGTTAGCCAGGTCTTCGGTGCTCATCGGGCCGTGCTGGTCGAGTGCCTTGTAGAGACCGAGTCGGTCACCAAGCAGAACCAACGGCGCTACCGAAGCAGCCCCCATATCGCCCACCATCTGCTGCAATAGCGCGTTCATCTTGTCTTCGTTCACACTCATCTCTGTACTCCTACGTGCCTCGGGCGATCTATCCCTGTTATCTGTTGGGAACCGTGCGTGCCAGCCGAGTCTACCATTGTCGATGTCTCCAGCAGTTGATGCGGCTCAAACCCGACGGGGTGGGTCGTCACGTTAGTCGTGTCCGTGCGTCGGCCGAAGGGGACAGCCGTTCGGGGCTACTGACGCAGGAGCCGGATCGAGTAGACTGGGCATGCCCCCTCGGCACGGGTTCACGGGAGGCCGACATGCGCATACGATTCTGGGGTTGCCGCGGTTCGATCCCCCGGTCGCGACCGGACATGGTCCGCTATGGCGGGAACACATCGTGCGTCGAGGTGCGCAGCGACGGCGGCACGCTGGTCGTGCTGGACTTCGGTTCCGGCGCCCAGGATCTGGGTCAGGACCTGCTCGCCACGGGTTCCGCGGGCAAGGGACACGCGTTCATCACGCATACCCACTGGGACCACATCCAGGGCTTCCCGTTTTTCACGCCGCTGTTCATTCCCGGAAACTCGTGGGACATCTACGGACCGCGGGGTCTCGGCGGATCGCTGCGCGAGACGCTGTCGGGACAGATGCAGTACCAGTACTTTCCGGTCACTCTCGAGCAGATGGCCGCCGAGGTGACGTACCACGATCTGGTCGAAGGAGCGGTGGAGGTCGAGGACTTCGTCGTTCAGACGCAGTACCTGAACCATCCCGCACTCACGCTCGGTTACCGGCTCCGGGCAAACGGTTGCACATTCGTCTATGCCACCGATCACGAGCCCTTCGATCGACGCCTGGCCGTCGAGGGTTACCGTCCCGGAAACGTCGCTGACGACCGGCACGTCAACTTCGTTGCCGACGCCGACCTGCTCGTGCACGATGCGCAGTACACGATCGACGAGTACCCCTCGAGAAAGGGTTGGGGGCATAGCACGATCGAGTTCGTCGTCGACGCGGCCATGGCCGGACGGGTTCGACGACTCGCGCTGTTCCACCACGACCCGATGCGCGACGACGACGCGCTCGACCGCCTGGTCGATGAGGCCGGGGAGCGCGTGCACCGTGCGGGGTCGACGCTGGAGGTCTTTGCAGCTGCGGACCGCCAGATCGTCGAACTGGAGCCCGGTAAGGCGGAGGCGGCGGAATTGGCGAAGGACGATCCATCCGCGAGTTACGCCCCCGCGCTGGAGGACGAACCCATTCTGCTCGCGCTGAGCAGTGCGTCGGCTGCCGTCTCCTTCTCCGAGACGCTGCGCGAGGACGGGCTCCGGGTTACGATCGGCGGCGACAACGAAACGGTTCAGACGAAGGTTCAGGCCGAGCATCCTTCGTTGCTGATCGTCGAGCGACACCTTCCGGACGGCGACGCTCTGGACACCTGCCGTGCCATCCGGCGGATGGGAGACTGGGGCTGCGATGTCCCGTTCATCGTCGTCGCCTCGTCCAGCGACCACGTCGACCGGTCGGCGGGCCAGCGGGCCGGCGTAACGGACTGGCTCGTCGAACCGTACACCGCGGCCTACGCTCGCACACGCATCCGCGCCGGTCTTCTTCGTGCCGCTTGCCGCTGGCAGTGCGCGCCCGCGCCCGAGGAAGAATCGACACGCCTTGCCGCGCTACACGCGTCCGGCGTCCTCGACACGCCACCCGAGGAACGCTTCGATCGCATCACCCGCATTGCAGCGCAGTTGTTCAATGTCCCGGTCGCGCTGGTCAGCCTTGTCGACGAGAACCGGCAGTGGTTCAAGTCTCGCGTCGGCCTTGATGCCGACGAGACGCCACGGGATCAGGCGTTTTGTGCGCACGCCATCCACCGGGATGACGTGATGCTCGTACCGGATGCGCTGCAGGACGATCGTTTCGCCGACAACCCGCTCGTCGTCGACGAACCACACGTTCGCTTCTATGCCGGCTGCCCGATTGCGCTGGGTGACGGAAGCCGTGTCGGTACCTTGTGCCTGATCGACCACCGCGCACGGAACCTCGACGACGCGCAGATTCGCATGCTGCGCGATCTCGGAGGGATGGTCGAACGCGAGATCGCGGAGAGTACCTCGGCGGGAGGGGTCCCGCGAGAGGATAGTTGATGAAGCGTCTAGTGATCTGTCTTGATGGGACATGGAACAACGCGGCAAAAGAAAAAGAGCGTAACGATGGATCGCGTGTCTATCGGCCAACCAATGTGCTCAAACTCGCACGAGCCACTCACGCAACCGATGCAAATGGAATTGCCCAGATCACCTACTACGATGCAGGTGTCGGAGCCATGAATCGCGCCCCAAACTTCAGAACCAGAATTATTCGATTTGCGGATAACAAACTCGGCGGTGGATGGGGTGCGGGTTTCGAAGTGAATATTGAGGAGGCCTACACATTCATCGCCAACAACTACGAACCCGATGACCAGTTGTTTGTCTTCGGGTTCAGTCGGGGAGCAGCGCAGGCGCGGAGTCTATGCAACTTCATCGAATGGTGCGGTGGAATTCCTTCGAAGAATGACGTTTACTACGTGCCCAAACTTTTCGGTCAGTACCTGAAAGCGCGAGGCGCAGGTAGCGGGCAGTCACTCATCGCGAAGGTCAACACCCAGAGAGTGGATGCCGGGAAAAAGCCGATTGACCCGTTTCGAATTGCAACCATCGAGTTTCTCGGGGTCTGGGATACCGTCCTGGCACTTGGCTCCCGGATACTGGCTCGCGGGGGATCGACACGGAGAATTAACCGATATCACACACCGCCGACCCCTCCAGCAATCGCAAATAGAGTACGGCACGCACTCGCGATCGACGAGCGAAGACACGACTTCCAACCGGAACTATGGAACGGCCAGGAGCCGACACTAAAGTTCGAGCAGCGCTGGTTTCCCGGTGTTCACTCGAACGTCGGCGGCGGGTTGATCGACGACAGCTTGGCGAACTCCGCTCTGCGGTGGATCTGCGATGAGGCGATCGCGGCAGGCCTGTCAATGAACGCAGAATACTTGCGCTATCTCGCGGACAGGCCTCAGTACGATCGGCAACTTACTGCGGAAATTCTAGAACTGGTGAAGAGTCGCCGCGGTAACGGATAGCCGACGCTTGGCAAGTGGACCTGATCCCAGCCCCGGTCGACTTGACAATCGGGCCAAATCGGAGCGTAATACCCCTATCATGATCGTTCGCGATCATCCCGAGAATCCGCGATCGGGGGACGTCGACCGGGTCCCGACCACCGGACAGGTCGTACTCCGCATCGTGATCATCATCTCCGTCGCCGAGATGTTGATCATGGGGTTCCTCGGCCGCATCCAACTCGAGTTGGATCACGCATCCATCGTCTTCCTCGACGGCGCCATGTTGATTGCGCTATCCACGCTCCCGATCTACTTGTGGGTCATCAAGCCGTTCGTCCGAGCCCACGAACGCAGTTCCCGTCACATCACTCACCTGGCCTATCACGATACGCTGACCGCCCTCCCCAACCGGCGCTTGCTATACGAACATCTCGGCCGCGCGATTGCGGCGTGCCAGCGACACGGCATCTACGGGGCTCTGCTGCTGGTGGACCTGGATGGCTTCAAAGCGGTGAACGACGATCACGGTCATGATGCGGGGGACGTCCTGCTGGCCGAGATCGGTCGCCGACTGGCCGCCGGAAAGCGCAGGGAAGATATCGTCGGCAGGCTGGGCGGCGACGAGTTCCTCTTACTGGTGCAACACCTGGACGCGGATCAGCAGGCCGCGAAATCCAGGGCCGAGACCATCGCACGCAACGTCCAGCAAGCACTGGCCGTTCCCGTAAGATATCGAGAGGAGACGGTGCGCGTGGGGTCCAGCATCGGAATAAGTTTGCTGGGGCCCGAGCGGCAGACGCCGTCCGCCGTGGTTCGGGAGGCTGACGAGGCGATGTACCGCGCCAAGCGAGCCGGGGGCGGCGACGTGATCCTTCACGTCCCGAAGGTCGCCGCCGTATCCTGACAGACGCAACTTTTATGTTGCGCTTCATGTTTCGTTCTTTCAATAATTTGCGTGTCCCCTGCGGATATCATCGTAAGTTGCGGTCAAGCTCGGCAACCACTTCACAGCCTTTCGGACGACAGGAGACACCCGATGCGACGTCGATCAAATCCAGCCCGACCTTCGATTCCCGTCCTCGCCTGTTTGGGACTGTGCGGGCTATTGGCCGTAATCACGAACTCGGCCGCCGACGTACCGGGCGGAACGAACATCGACTTCGCAAGCAAGGCGCTGGTCGGGCCGACCTTTGTCGTCGCCTACAATCCGACGACGCAACACCTGTACGTGGGAAGCCAGCGGGTCGTCAGCGTCTATAACGCGATCAACCCTGCCAGCCTCAGCCTGCTGGGACGCGTCGCGATTCCGCCGTCGACCTACGACGGCGCGATCTTCTCGATGGACTATCCCGGCGGTGATCACGTCATCGTCTCGGTCAGGTCCGATGGGTTGTATTCGATCGACGTCACCGATCCGACTTCGCCGCTGATCGCGGACTCGCTGGCGGTTGGGGGATCGTACATGGACATAGACGGCACCGTGGCCTTCATCGCGGTGAGCCCCCGGACGGTCACCCTCGTCGATGTCAGCGATCCGGAGAATCTTGCGCTGACGGGAAGCTGGACGAAGCCCGGTGGCGAGGGGTTGAACGGCCCCCTGGTGGCCGCCAATGGCCACGCCTACATGATGGCCCAGGACGGGCTGTTCGCTCCTGTCGGCGTGTGGGTCATCGATGGAACGAATCCGTCCGCGCCGACCCAGGTGAACAACCTGCTGTCGGGTTGGGGTGACGTACACGGCATCGGCGGCGACGACAGTCGGCTCTACCTCGCCTCGGGCGGGCTGCGTCTGGAGATTCTCGACCTCAGCACTCCCGCATCGCCGACATTGCTCGGCAGCGATACGCCGGTGATCAGCGGACTGGGCTCGATCTTTCCCGACGGCACGACCGGCTACGCCCCCGTCGGGGACACACTGGCGATCATCGACACCAGCGACCCGAACGACCACGTGCTGCTCGGGTCGACGTCGGACTTCCCGTCCTACGGCGTCGCCGGTGACGTGGCTCTCGGTCCGGCGGGGTTCATCTTCATGGCGGCGGGGGACGGCGGCTTCCAGGTCGTCGACGTGTCGCCCGCGTCGACGCCGTCGGTCGCCGGGTCGTACCCCACCCCCGGTGAAATCTCCGAGGTGACCGTCTCTGGCGCGATCGCCTACTACCTCAGCACCGGCATCGGCATCTTCGCCGTGGACAACACCAACGTCGATCGGTCCGAGATCGTCTCCGTGATCGAGACCTCGGCAAGTACCGTGCATGCCGACGGCGACCGCCTGTACTACGCCGACTCCGCCTTCCGGGTCTCCGACATCACCGATCCGACCAGCCCGACTGAACTGGGAAACCTCACGGTATCGGGAGGGATCCTGGCGATCGACACCGCCGCAGGGCGGGCCTATCTGGCCAAGGGCCTGAGCGGCCTCTCGATCGTGGATGTCAGCGACCCCGCTGCGATGTCCGAGGTAGGAAGCGCGCCGGCGAGCGATGTGGCCGTTGATGTAAAGGTCCTGGGTTCGCACGCCTACGTGGCCAACCGCAGCGACGGTCTGGCCATCTACGACGTCACCAACCCGGCGAGTCCCGCTCTGGTGGGATCGCTGGACACGCCGGACTCCGCCGTCGCGCTGGACGTGGTGGGGCGTTACGCTTACGTGGCCACCGAGTTCTCGGGCCTGCTGCAGATCATCGACGTTCTGGACCCGACCAATCCGATCCTCGTCGGCCAGTACACGACGCCCGGCGCCGGTTTCGCCGGCCGACCCCTGGACGTCGTCGTGGCCGGCGACCTGGCCTACATCGCATCCAATGGCGACGGCTTGCGGGTCGTCGACGTCTTCTCGCCCGTGGCTCCGGTAGAGGTCGCGTCGTACGTCACGGAGGATAATTTTCTCGCCGTCGCGTACCAGCTGGGCTACGCCACGACCGGCGAGCGAGACGGTGGCGCTTCGATCCTGCACTACGTCGGTGGGTGCTTCGACCCCTTCGAGCCCAACGACGACTTCGCCAGCGCGTTTCCCATTTCGGATGCCGCGGTCTACTCGCCGAAGATCTGCGACCAGAACGACCTGGACCACTTCTCGATCGTACCGGTCCCCGGCGACACCCTGGACATCACGATGCAGCCGCCGCCGGGCAGAGACTACAACCTGTTCCTCTACGACGCGCAGGAGACCCTGATCGACGCGTCGGTCACCTCCGGCGACTCCGCGGAAAACATCGTCCAACTCGTCCCGGATGCGGGGCCCTACACCGTTCAGGTCGCCGGCGCAGCCGGGCAGTTCGACTCGTCGTTGTTCTACACGCTGTTCTACTTCCGGCAGGCCTGCGAGCCGCCCGCCCAGGAGGTCTACGTCTACACCAGCGACTTCGACGAGAACTCGAACGTCGTGCTGTTCGTCCAGGACCCGAATCAAGCGGGGACCGTCACCGGCTACAACCTGTACCGCGCGCCCCACCCGATCGGTCCGTACGACCTTATCGGTGAGAATCTAGACGACTTCGACCAGGGCGAGCCGAACATCCAGCTCGTCGACGTCGACTCCGCGTCCTGCGGCTCGCTGTGCTACTACAAGGTCACGGCGGTCAACGGCACCTGCGGCGCCGAGGGCCCCGGCGCGCCCGAACCGCTCGACCTGTGCCCGAGCGTGACGCCGTGCAACGGCGAGTCCTGCGTGAGCAGCGGACCTTCCATCGGCTCGTCAGACACCGGCCTGACGGCGTGCCTGGACAGCCCGGGATCGGCTCTGATTTGCGGGAACCAGACGACCGTACACGTCGCGACGTACGGCTGCGTGGACGCACCTTGTTGCTTCACGGTGCCCGCGTGTCCGTGCTTTATCGGCGGTTGCGCGGACGGCACCTACCTCGAGTGCCAGTGAGGGCGGTGCCTGGTCTGCGCCGGCGATCTTGACGTTTCGAGCGTTTTTGAAACGCTGCCCGTAGTGTCCAAGAACTCGGCCGACCGGCACTGCGGAATCGACGAGTGACAGCAAAAGCACTCTACGCTCTTGATGCCGATTCGGCACGCTCATCCGGTTCGATCAGCCGAAGTCTCTTGCGCCCGAGTTGCTCCTTCAGGACGCGGTTCTCTTCTCGAAGATAGTCGAGTGGAGTCTATTGCATCTCAACGTTTTTGACTGCCGCGTTGACGACGAAGACCCGTGAGTTGTTGCCCGTCGCATCGACCGGCACCATGAAGAAGCCCGACTTGTCCGCGTGGTAACCCATCGTGTACCCGGACATCGTCTCGCCGTCATAGAACGTTACAGTGGCCTTGCGCCCGTGCCCCTTGACATCCTCGAAGCTGTAGACGTTGTCGTGGTGTGGGTCGCCATCGTACGTCCGGACGAAGAACAGGGCCTTCAGTTCCTCGGTCTGAATCTCGACAGCTGAACTCTCGCCGTCAGGGTGGATGTGGAATCGTGCTTTGGTCGGTGCAAAATCCTGGGTCGTTCCCTTGACCCTCCTGCCGTCGCGGAAACGAGCAACAACCATGTTTCCCACGGCGGATGCCGGTTTGGTTGGGGCGGGAGTACCGGTTGGGGTGGTCATGATCGTACCCTCCAAGTGAAGACGCCGCGTTCAGCGGCGGCATATGCCCAATGTGGTGCCTCGCTTCGCAGCACGCAAGTTGGCCGGACCTTCAGGGTCGGCGCCCGGATCGGCCCCAGCCCGTTGCTGATTCGCCAGGGTTTTGATTCGGGTCTGGCCGATGAAGTGGACAGGAGGAAGAGATCGACGCCGGAGGCGCGGCGAAGCCAACCTGGGACCAGCGGATTATGAGTCCGATTCAGCGGTTCGTCGTTGCTGGAGTTTTGCGGTGTCCCTTTGTTCGCGGCGTCCTCGGTGTCCGCTGAAGTGCAGGCTTTCCGTACCCGATGTCACTCTCCGGGCACCTTACGCGTTACGATTGCCCCGACATGAGCATCGTCGGGAATCGCATCCAGCACTATCGCATCATCGAGTCGCTCGGTGCCGGCGGCATGGGCGAGGTTTACATCGCCCGCGACGAGACGCTGCAGCGGGATGTCGCCCTCAAGGCGATCCATCCCGAGCGGCAGATGCATGCCGACGCCCGGCAACGTTTGCTTGGCGAGGCCCGGGCGCTATCGAAGCTCGAGCACCCGTCGATCTGCCGGATCTACGACTACGTCGAGGACGGCGCCATCCACTACCTGGTTCTGGAGTTGATCCGTGGCCGCCCGCTGAACGTCGTGCTCCGGGACGACGTTGCCGACAAGACGAAGTTGCAATGGGCGGCGGAGATCGCCGACGCACTGGTGGCTGCACACGGGGCGGGAATCGTCCACCGTGACCTCAAGCCGTCGAACGTGATGATCGACACGACCGGATGCGCTCGGGTGCTTGACTTCGGTCTGGCCCATGCGGTCGACCCAGGCGTCGCCGTGACAGATGAGCCGGAACCGGTCGCCGCCAAGACGCCGGTCGACAACGACGCGACCGTGACGTCGATGGGGACGCCTGGCCAACACACCGAGGGTACTCCGCTGTACATGAGTCCGGAACAAGCGCGCGGCGAGGCCACGGGCACCCCAAGCGACATGTTTTCGTTCGGCCTGTTGTTGCACGAGATGTTTTGCGGCGAGCGGGCCTACCCGCTGACGACCCACGCAGACTTCCACCGGCTGGTGACCACCGGAGACTCTGCGAGGACGAATACCGACGACGGCGATTTGACGAAGCTGATCGAGCGGTTGAAGACACCGGCGCAAAGCGGCCGACCGACCGCCATCGAGACATTCGAACGGCTGGGCTGGATCCGCGGCAAACCGGCGCGACGGTTGCGACGATTCGTTGCCGCTGCTGTGACCCTCGTCGTCTTTGTGGGCGGCATCAAGTACACGCTGGACGTCCGCCGGGAAAGGGACAAGGCCGAGTTCCATCGCGGCCAGGCCGACGAACTTATCGAGTTCATGATCGGCGACCTGAGGGAGAAGTTGGAGGCGGTCGGCAGACTGGACGTCCTGTCGTCGGTCGGCGATGAGGCACTCGAATACTTCGCAGCCATCGACACCGATGCGCTGTTACCCGCCGACCGCGAGCGTTACGCACGGACCCTGTCGCAACTCGGTTCCGTTCAGGTCGCCGGCGGCGACCTGGACGGGGCGCTGTCGGCCTACTCCGAATCGGTTCGCATCTACCAGTCGCTGGTTGTCACCGACCCGACGAATGCGCCGTGGAAGATTAAGCTCGGCGGCGCTCACTTCGGTGTCGGCAGTGTCCACTGGGAGCGGGACGAACTGGATCCGGCACGCGAAGCTTTCGAGGAGTATCTGGCACTGGCGACCGCTGTTCATCAGCTGGACCCGACGGATCCGACCAATCGCCTCGAACTCGGCTACGCGCTGACGAACGTTGCCGCGGTCAACGAGGCCGTCGACCGCAGCGACGATGCGATGAATCAACTCGAACGGGCGATCGAGATCAAGCGCTCGCTCGTCGAGTCCGATGCCGCCAATCGTGACTATGCGGAGAGCCTCGCCAACACGTTGACCTGGCTGACTTTCTTGCAGCAAGATCGCGGACAGCTTCCGCAGGCGTTGGCGCTTCAAAACGAAACTCTTGCTTTGCGACGCCGTTTCGTGTCACCGGACGATGCACAGACACGGCGATCGTTGTCCGTGACGCTCGGAAACGTCGCACGTATCAACGTCTGGATGGGTCGAATGGAGGCGGCCCGCGATGCATACCGGGAAGACCTACAAATCTCCAGAGCGCTACACGACCTCGATCCGGAAAACGGAGAGTGGACTCGTGGCCTTGTCATCGCCTTGCAGCACTACGCCGAGTTCGTCGCGGAGGATTCTCCGGAGGATAGGACTCGACTCCTAAATGATGCCAACGCACTCGCGGACCGGTTGGTGGCGGCCGAAC
This sequence comes from Acidobacteriota bacterium, assembly GCA_029861955.1. Classification (NCBI taxonomy): domain Bacteria; kingdom Pseudomonadati; phylum Acidobacteriota; species Acidobacteriota bacterium. The sequence continues at coordinate 49,505 of JAOTYK010000003.1, read as the reverse complement.
CGACGAACGTCACCTGGATTAGCGATCGGCTGGCAACCCGTCGATTGCTTGCGAGTGCCGCCTTCGAATCCGGTAACGCGCAGGCTGCCCAACGTTGGCTCGCCGAACACCAGGATGACGAGGCACTCGAACCGGGAACGCCGCTGGCTACCGAACTTGCCTTGGCTCTCGTACTGCGTGCAAAGATTCTCGACAATGCGAATGAGGTCGTAGGGGCACGAGCGGCTCTCGAACGTGCACTCGCTCTCTATGATGACGATGGTTCGTTTGCGTCGCTGCGCGGGAGTTTCTGGGTTCTGGACGCTTTGGATCGCCGTGACGAGGCACGAACGTGTTTGACTCGTCTCGCACAACTCGGTTACGCTCACCGGGCACTTACGGTCTTATTCGAAAAATATGGAGTGGCAGCGCCATCTCATGAAGAGGCGGCGGCGCGACCCTAGGGCCTTGGAGGGCGTAGCATGGGAACCAAGAAGAACACGGATGTTTACATCAACCTCGTCAGTAACGAAGCCGTACTGCAGACGGCAGCCGGCGTCGCCATCGGCAAGGTCACGCTCGATTTTGAGGACACGTTGACGGTGCACGCCGGCACCGGCTTCAGCGGGACCCCCGCCCTGTACAGCGTCGAAGTTTTCAACTGGGTTAGCGGGGCAAAGACGACGAGTGTCGGTTCGTGGACCGGCACGACCACCAACGTCGGCGTACTCAACCTGGCGACCGTCGGCAGCACGGTCGTGATCACCGACAACGACAGCGGTGCCGCGGACAAGGACTACGGCTACTCCGTCACCGCATCCGCGACGAAGAACGGCAATACGACCTACCACTGCGCCGACCCCGAATTGATGGCCAAAAAGAAGAAGACCAGCAGCCGCACGATGGCCGCACGGGATGCATCGACCCGGCCGCCGGAAGCAGGCGCCTAAAACACAAAGGAGAACCAGATGCCAACGACCAACACGGATGTCTATCTCTCACAGGTTAACGTCACCAGAGCGGCACTGGTTAAGCTCGACGGGACTGCGATCGGGGACTTGACGCTCGAGTACGAGGACACGCTGACGATGAAACCCGGCGACTCCAGCGAAGGGAACACGGTCGCTCTGTACGGGATCTACATCCTCAACACCCCAAACTATCTTGACAGCGAAAACGAGATCATCTCAACGGCCCTCGTAGGATCGTGGAGCGGCAGCACTGCTTCCGTCAATATCGGCGTGCTCACCCTGGCGCCTCAAACCGACGGGACTGTCCTGATCACCGACAACGATGCCATCGACCCGAATCAGCCGAACCAACCGGCGGAGGTCGAGTACTGGTATGCGGCTGCGGCGCTGATCACCGATGCCAACGGAGCCGAATCCTATCTGTTCGCCGACCCCGAACTGATGGCCAAGAAACAGCGGACCGGTGGCGGCCGCACGATGGCGGCCCGCAAGGCGACTCGTCGCCCTCCCGAGGCCGACGCCTAGACGATCGGAGCGGAAGCTTCACCGGCGGTCAATCTCCGCAACGTCGGTTCGTTTAAGAACCGCCCGAAACCGCGGCTGGCCGTGACGCTCGAGGTAGTAGGTCAACTCGCTCCCGTCCGCCGACAGCGACAGGAACCACTCGTTAGTTTGAGCCTCGGGGATCAACTTGGCCGTGTGTTCGTCCGCCGGGAACGACTGCGACAGCTCAGTGCCCGCGCTGGCGGAAGTTCCTCCGTACATCGTGACGTCATCCGGCGTCCCGTCTGCGTGTCGATGGTCGTGCTTGAGTTCAAGCCCATCCTCGACGCGAGTCAGGATCCAGGTGCGAGAGGTGTCCTCGCCGACCCGGAACGGGATACGGATGACCTTCTCACCGCAGGTCTCGACCACCGCGACCAACTTCTTGTCCCGGAACGCCTCGCCGGGATCTTCCGGGAACGTCGATCGGCCCTCGAATCGAGCTCCGCAAAGCGCCTGGATCTGCTCGTAGAACGCCGTCTGCGGGTTCTCGACCTCGCCGGCAGCCAGATTTGTCATCAAGAGAAGCGCTAACAGCACAGTCAGTCCTCCACGCGAGTTTAGAGCCTTTGCACTGTAACCAACTGAGCTAGGGGCCCGGCAGACGTGCCGATTCCCGGCCAGTCTAGGCTGAGTTTAGCATCGCGCCGAGTCCTCGTGCGCGGGCAAGTCCAATGGCCATATCCCGGACAACATGACCGATCATCCGACACTCCGACCGATCTCGTGACCACGACACGAAGCCGCGTCCCGATCTCCAAAATGCAGTAAGGCCGGGAATCTCTGACATTACGTGAGGAAATGCGTTTGATCGCGTTCTGGAACGCTTCCTGCAATGCATAGAGGCGAAGTGAAAACTTCGTCCATCCGTCGTGAGCCGGGAGATCGAACATGAGAACTCTCAAAACAACCCTGTTTTTCCTCTTCGTCGCGCTGATCGCGTTGCTACTCGTCGACGCGCCGTCGGAGAAAGACACATCGACGATCTCGACGCAGTCGCTGATCGTTCAGGGCAGCCAAGCGGCCGAACAGGTCCGCGCGGTCGGCGGAGAAATCACGCACGAGCTGGGCATCATCAACGCCGTGGTCGCAGACTTGACTCCGAGCCAGAGAGCTCGTCTGCAATCGTCGAATCCGACCCAACGAATCTACGAGAATCAAGCGGTGGAATCGGCCGGCAAACCTGACAAAGGCGGCTCCACAGATTCGGGCGGACCCGACAAGGATAGCCCGGTCGACACGATCTTTCCGACACAGGTGGGCGCCGATCTTCTTCACTCCGAGGGAATCACCGGCAGCGGCGTAACGATCGCGGTCGTGGATAGCGGCCACTGGCCCTTCAAGGATCTGGACGTGGACACGACGGGCGCGATGCGGCTGCTCGAGGCGCACGTGTCGACGGGCCAAAAAGGAAAGAACGCCTGGGAAGACCACAACGGACACGGGACTCACGTGGCCAGTATTGCCGTCAGCAGCGGCGTCAATTCCGACGGGAAGTTCAACGGGGTGGCCCCGGACGCCAACCTGATCATGGTCAAGGCATTCGACAAGGACGGCATGGGAAGCTACGCGTCCGTCATCGATGGTCTCGACTACATTCTCGCCAACAAAGACACCCACAACATTCGCGTGGCGAACCTCTCGTTCAGTGCCACGCCCTCGTCGTTCTATCGCGACGATCCCCTAGCCCAGGCGGTCATGCGCCTGTGGCAGGAAGGCATCGTGGTCGTGGCGTCCGCGGGCAACACTGGACCCGATCCGATGACGATCGGCGTTCCCGGCAACGTCCCGTACATCATCACGGTCGGCGCGATGTCAGACAACTACACCGCAACCGATCCGAGCGACGACTTGCTGACCAGCTTCTCGGCGACCGGGCCGACCCACTCCGGTTTCATCAAGCCCGATCTCGTGGCCCCGGGTGGTCACATTCTCGGCCTGATGGAGCGCGGCTGGTCCACCATCGCGATGGCGCATCCGGAATTCCACGACACCAAGAGTCACTACCAGATGTCGGGAACCTCGCAGGCCACGGCGATCGTCAGCGGTATTGCGGCGTTGCTGTTGCAGAGCGAGCCGACGTTGACCCCGGACGAGGTTAAATACCGGCTGATGGCCAACGCCCACCGCGCCGAGGACTCTGCGGGAGGTCTGGGCTATAGCGTTTTGCAGCAGGGCGCCGGAATGGTCAATTCCTACGACGCGGTGCACTCCGCGGCGCAGGGCTTCGCCAACGGCGGGCTCGACATCGCCCGTGATCTCGACGGATCCGAGTCTTACGCGGGTCCGGTCCGGGAGAGACCTGACGGAAGTTTCTACATCTACGGTCTGCCGGCGGAATACGACTGGGACGGCGGCTACAGCAGCACCAACGCGGTGCTGTGGAGCGACGCGATTCTATGGAGCGACGCGATTCTGTGGAGCGACGCCATCCTCTGGAGCGACGCGGTGCTGTGGAGTGACGCCGTGCTGTGGAGCGACGCCGTGCTGTGGAGCGACGCTGTACTGTGGAGTGACGCCATTCTCTGGAGTGACGCACTCACCGAGGCGGCCGCCGTCAACGTCTGGGTCGATCAGGAATAGAACTCTGTTACCCGACTCTGGACAAGAGAAGCAAGGTAATAGGCCATGGCAAGTGCAATCCCAACAGGAACGACCGCCGGTACCGTGGTAGAGGGTAAGGGGCTACGAGCTTTTACCCTACTCGTCGTCGTCGCCTCGCTGGGCGTCGCAACGGCGCTGCCCGCGGTGGGTTTGTTCGACCACCCCGGCACCCTGGCGGCCTTGCTGGTCCTGGCCGCAGTCGCGGGATCGCGAACGGTGCAGAGGGGGTAGAGGACGCCGAGAATCGCCCCGGGTGCATCCAGCGAAGCCCTGGCTTCATCGGCTCCATGCTGAAGGCCCGACTCGGCCTCGTTGCTGCACCCCATAGCCAGTGCACCAAGATCGACAGTAGACAGAATCGCAAGTTCGTCCATGAAGTAGCGGAACAATCGACTGACCTCTTCGGCCTAACCGATTCTACCCTGCTGAAATCATTGGTGCCGGAGCCGAGATTCGAACTCGGAAGGAGCAAGTTCCGGGGGATTTTAAGTACTCTCGAGAAGGGCGGCGAACCAATCTTTATTTGATTCGTTGCCCTTTCCCTTTTACGAGGAGTACGAGGAGTGCTCTACAGTCCGAGGGTTATGGACACCCAGGTGGACACCTGAGTCGGCGGAGTTTCGCTATCTAGCCGTTTGCTCACCGAGGTCCGCACACTCAGACCTTAGGCCGAGTACATCGCGTGGGTGCTGGAGTTTTGCGGACTGTCACCCGCTCCCGCTTTAGACGCCACCGCTTTTGGGCCATGCGTTTTGGCGACGATGACAGGACGACTGGAACTATTTGTAATTCTTTGCGGAGAATAAGAGCTCCAATCTCCGCATTTGAGGCGGATTTAACTTGCCAAAGGCGACAAGACAAACTAATCTACGCATATATTGCGGAGGCTAAGTCTTGTATCTGTGGGAAAGGCCAGGCTGGCCATTACTTACATGGGACGAGAGCATCTTGTCCGAGCCGCTGGCGGCTGTCGCACGCCGACAAGGTCTCCTGCTGGGGAGGATGGAGGCCCTCGGCTTCGACCTACGCGACGAAGCTCATCTTAAGACCTTGACGGAGGACGTGGTCAAGTCGAGCGAAATCGAAGGCGAACTACTGGATCGTGACCAGGTCCGCTCCTCCATCGCACGGCGACTGGGAATGGACGTCGGCGGGCTCGTCCCCGCCGACCGCGAGGTCGAGGGCATCGTCGAGATGATGCTGGACGCAACCGGGAAGTTCCAGGAGCCGCTGACCGAAGAGCGCCTCTTCGCGTGGCACGCCTCCCTCTTCCCTTCCGGTCGGAGTGGCATGCGCAAGATCCTTGTCGGTAGTTGGCGCAATGATCGCACCGGACCCATGCAGGTGGTTTCCGGGCCGGCCGGCCGCGAAACGGTTCACTACGAAGCGCCCCCCGCCGAGCGGCTTCCAGACGAGATGGCGAAGTTCCTGAACTGGGTTGAAACTCCCGGCGACGTCGACCCGCTTCTCACGGCAGGGCTCGCGCATCTTTGGTTCGTGACGATCCATCCGTTTGACGACGGCAACGGACGAATAGCTCGTGCCATTGCCGACATGGTGCTATCTCGCTCGGAATCGAGCCGTCGCCGCTTCTACAGCATGTCGGAACAGATCCGTCGCGAACGGAAGAACTACTACGCGACGCTCGAGTCAACGCAGAAAGGCGACGTGGACGTCACTCATTGGCAGAGATGGTTTCTTGGTTGCTTATCGCGAGCGATCGAAGGCGCGCACGACACTCTGGGTTCTGTTCTGGCGAAGGCACGCTTCTGGGAACGCTTCGCTACAGAGCCGCTGAACGAACGCCAGATCGCGATCCTGAACAGATTGCTGGATGGCATCGAAGGCAAACTCACGACGTCCAAATGGGCGAAGATGGCGAAGTGCTCACAGGACACCGCATACCGTGACATCCTCGATCTAGTCCGGCGCGGCGCGCTGAGAAAGGACGCTGGAGGCGGACGCAGCACCAGTTACTCACTCACATGGGGTGAGCCAGACTCAGGTTGATCGACGCGGAATTTCGTTGGTGCCGGAGACAGGACTCGAACCTGAACTCCTTCCCGGCTGGGTGATCTTTCGGTAGAACTGGAACCGCTCCGCAGCACTGCGAGACGACCGATTAGTTAAGCTGACCCCTTAACTCCGACGCCGGCTTTCCGTTGATGTAAAGTTCCACCGGTACGGCCCGGCCGTCCAGGATTCGAACCTCCAGGTACGCCTCCCTCGCGCCTCTGCCTCTCCGGCGCATCGCAGCCTCCGCCTCCGGAGCCACGTTCTCATCCATGTAGAACCGATCGAACGGGAGATCGATGTGGATTTCGCCGTTAGCGAGAGACCGCCAGGCGTATTTCCCGATTTTGAGATGGGGAGAATCCTCCGGCGGATCTGCGAAGGCGCCGGCTACCTGTGCAAATCCGTCCTCTCCTGTTTCGAAGGTAACGAACAGTTCATCGATCCCATGATCCAGATCAGGGATCCCGTCCGCCTGCATTTCGGAGAACCGCAGGGCTACGAACCGTCCACGCAGCAGGTCCACCGGGTCCACCGGCATGCATTCGAAGCGATAAGCTTCGCCGTTCCGGAGGACGGTTTCGTGCCGGGCCAGGAGCCACCCCGGAACCGCCAGCTGGGCGATGACGGCGATGGCGAAAAGAGCGATCATCAGATTACGTGTGTTCATGACGCCACCTCCTTACGGGAGCGCTGATACAACCAACCGTTCACCGCCAGGAACCCGGCGCCTACCACCATGAAGGCGACGCCGCGAACCAGGAACGTCAGGTCAATATCCATGAACCTCGCGAGGAACACCGCCAGCAGCAGCACCAGGCCACCGTTGACCGTACCCAGCTTGTGGTGCTGGAAGCCGTGAATGCACAGGGTCAACCCGACGGCCAGCACCGCCAGGTTGGCCAGAACCGCCATGATCGACGGCGTGTTGGTGAACCGACCCGCCAACAAGCCGATCAGAGCCAGCGCCGGTGTCAGCAGCAGGGCAGCCTGGTGGTAGCGTTGATCCCGGATCAGGCGGTAGCCGCCGAACAGGGCTAGCGCGCACAAGGCGATGCCGATCAGGAACACCGTGAGCACATCGGAAGTTTCGGTTCCGCCCATATCATCGCCCCACATCTCCCGGAACGTGAACAGGAACAGCATCACCGTGAGGCCGATGGCTCCGATGCTGCGGAACGGTGCCCGCCACCATGCGCCGCTTTCCCCATCGATCTCAAGAGACACGCCGAACAGAAACAGCAGGCCGAACAGTCCACTGAGCACCAGCCTCCACGGATCTCCAGACTCGACACCGATCCGGATCGCTCCCAGTGCCAGGGCGAGACCGGCGGTCCAGTTCAACAGCAGCGTCCGCCCTTCATCCCGGTGACTGCGGAACTGTTGCACCATGAACGGCACCGCCAGTGCGGCCAGCGCCAGGTACGCCAGGCCATAGACCAGGTCATCCCGGATCTCCATCTTTGCGAACAGCCACCATGTCGATCCGACCCAGACCAGCGCCGCCGTCATGCGGGAGAGCAGGGCATAGACCAGAGGCGCCATCAGCAGCACCCAGGCCAGCAGGATCTGATCGATCTCCCAGACGATCTGATAGGTCTGGGCGATCAGGGCGATGGAAGCGACCACCGCCCCGGACAGGAACACCGCCGCCCCTTCGGTCCATGCCGCCGAGTCCCGTTTCTTCAGCACGGCGAAGCCGGCAAACAACTGGGCCATGATCAGCAGGGCGAACGCCAGAGCAGCCTTGGTCGGCCGGGTAAGCGCCTCCCAGTTATGGGCGAACAGTAAGATGATGCCGCCGCCAAGGAGCATGGAGCCCAGGGTGCCGAGAAGCACCATCGCCCCGGTTTTCCACGGCGAGCGGGGCGGGGGGCCGTAATGCTGCTTCAGCCGGTCGGCGGCGGCGGGATCCAGAATCCCGCCCTGGACCAGTTTGGGCAACTCTTCATGAAGCCAGCGAACCGGGTGCATGGTCATATCGGTTCCTCCGATCGGTCAGAAGAGCAATCCGCTTGCCATACGATTGTGCCCTAAAACAGAGACAGATCTATTTACCAGGTGCGAACCAGCCTGCGCACTCGCGCATTTCGGGGAGGGTTCCCGATGGGTGTTTCCTTTGGCCCGTTTGGAAGCCTGAGGGGGCTGCACATCATGCCGAACTGTGTCTCATTCCATGCCCTCCGGGCCCGTGCTGTCCAAGTCCTCGGCCGAGCCTCAATCGTTGGTATTCTAGCCCACTCATCATCGCGTCGATCGCTGTCGATCAGTTCTCGATCTGGCTACGATCAGCGAATGTCGACGGTGTGGAGTGCACCACAACGACTTCGAATGGTGGGCCCAGCAGGACTCGACGCCAAAGGCGCGGCGAAGCCAACCTGCGACCAGCGGATCATGAGGGCAAAACATCAGGGCGGCGTTTCAAGCTCTTTAAAGACGTTGCCCTGTTGTTTTGTCCAGGGTTTCCACCAGTGTCCAGGGCTTCCATGGCGTTGCGTAGAGTTTGAGTAGAGTCGCCCGCCATCCTTACATCCTCTCTCTTCGAGTTAACATAACCGCGCTGATAGGCGGAGGCGACTGATGGGCCTGATAAGACGGCATCCGATCTTGCTGGCTCTTGCGGTTGCCGCCGTGCTCTCGATCCAACTCGTGCCGCAGAGTACCTTCTTCGGCGACGACTACATCCAGCTCGGCATCCTGGAGGAAACCACGGAGGGCATCCACGCGACGCCGTTCGATCTCTACGGCTTCATGGACGGTTCGACCGAAAGTGTCAGGAAGAGCATGGAGACCGGACCGATTCCGTGGTTCGTGCACCCGCAGTTCAAGGTCAACTTCTTCCGGCCGGTCAGTTCGGCCTTGCTGGCGCTCGACCATGCGACTTTCGGCCTTCGTTCCTGGGGTTACAGGATCCAGGCGATCCTGTGGTACCTGCTGATCGTCGGGGTCTACGGCATCTGGTTGCGACTCGTGATGCCCGCGGTCGGTAGCGGCAGCGACGTGGAGCGGCCGCGGGGGGCTTTCGGCTCAGCGGCCCTGCTGGCGCTCTTCATCTTCGCCGTCTCCGATCCTCACTGGGTCAATGTCGCCTGGACTGCGGGCCGCTGGGTGCTGGTGACAACCGCGCTGACCCTGACGGGTTGCGTCGCGCACTTCCGCTGGCGGCACGAGGGATGGCGACCGGGCCTTTTTCTCTCGCTCATCCTGTTCGTCCTCGGGTTCCTGGCAGGCGAGCTCGCCCTCGCGATCCTCGCGTATCCGGTCGCTTTCGAGATCGTCGCACCGAAGGCGAAGATCGGGGAGCGGGTCCGAGGCCTCGCCCCCCTCGCGATGGTCACCGGCGCGTACCTCGTCGTCTACAAGGTGCTCGGGCGCGGCGCGTACGGCGGCGCGGAATACCCCGACCCCTCTTCCGACCCACTCGGGTACGTCGCGGAACTGCCGGGCAAGATGTTGGCGATGTTCGGAGAGGTTTTCCTTTGGATACCGGCCGGATGGTGGAACTCCGACCCCCTGCGGGTGTACAGCCTGGCCGCGGGTGCCGGTGGTCTGGTCCTGATGGCCCTGCTCTTGGTGCCCATCTTTCGAAATGGGACGAACGAGATTCGGGTTCTTCTCGGCCGTCTCGCGCTCGGCACCGTCGGCTCAATGCTGCCATTGGCAGCGGGCACGCCCGGAGGGCGTAACCTGATCGTTCCGACCATCGGCGCCGCACTCGTCACGGGGATCACCCTCCATTACTGGTGGACGGAGCCGCGGTCGAGGGGCGCCGCGCTTCGCTGGTTCGCGACCCTTGTCTGTTTGTTCATCGGGTTCATCCATCTGGCCCTGGCCCCCTACCGCTGGGTCACCGGCCCGATCGAATTCCGCCAGAATTCGGAACGGCTCGCCGACCTCGTTCGCTCGACGCCGTTCGTCGACGAAGGAGTACCCGACCAGAGAACCGTCTTCCTCACCGTCCACTTCGAAGTCTGCTGGAACGGACACTTCCTGCGCCGGCTCGAGCGATTACCGATGCCCGAGCGTTGGTGGATGCTTTCGGCGGCGGACGCCGAACACCATTACCATCGGACGGGACCCGACCGCCTTGTTCTCGAGACGGTCGGCGGCGAGATGATGGCCACACGTTTTGAGTCAATGATACGCAGCCGCGAGGCGCCCATTCCGGTGGGTTACGAGGTCGACCTCGACGGTATGCGCGTTCGCGTACTCGAGGTTGGCCGGTTCGGGCCGACGCGGGTCGAGTTCACCTTCGACCGCTCACTCGATGACCGTTCGATGGTTCTGATGGCCGTCCGCGACGGCCGCCTTCAACGGGTGGAGTCGCCGCCGGTCGGAACGACGCTTCGATTACCGAGCTCGTGGTGATCGTGACGTTTGAAGCTCTGCCTCATGTGCTCGTAGATCGACGCGTGCTCGGCGAGGTCTGGATCCGAGGGGGCGGATCCCGTGTAGCTGATCTCGTAGATCGTCCGGCCACGGACAAACGCCACGACGATTCGCGTCGTGTTCAATACCGTCGCAGAGGTTGAGATCTCGATGTGCACCGTCGGCCCCAAACGAGCTGCCACTCATGAACACCGATACGAAAAGAAGATAAGACTGCCATCGACAAACAGCTTCCCCACATTTGCGCTGGATTCCCACCAAGCTATGTATAGGGCGACGGTCGACGCTTGCACGAGAGGCGAAGATGGACCCGTCGGACGTCGTTTTCCGGTGGAAGTGTGAGTTTGCGTAGAGTTGGGCACCGCCTTAGCGCCACACCTGACCGGAAGCTCGCCACCTCGGATTGTCCGATACGTCCCCGGTTACCCGCCAGCCAGCGCTCGCACCGTGCCGACAAAACCCTCGCCCATCCGTGCCATGGCGTCGAGATCCAACGTCGCCGGCTCATCGGTGCTGCGGTGATAGTTGGGATTCCGGAACTCCGACGTATCGGAGATCGCCAGCGCCGGATACCCGCGCCACAGGAACGACGCGTGGTCCCCACGATTGATCTGTCCCGAATCCGTCGCCACGCCGATCGTCGGGAACCGGCATTGCTCTTGATACAACGCCACGACCCGGTCCAGAACCCGCCGGTGCGCCTTGTCGGTGGCGAACACCACGAAGTTGCCGCGCGACGGGAACAGCGCCCGGAGGATCCTCGGGTATTTCTGGCTTCCCTTGTCGTGCTTGTAATATCCAACGGAATCCACGTTGAGCATGAGGACGATGTCGTCACCGCGTTCACGGCTGCGGTCGGCGTGAACACGACTGCCCATCTGCATGCCGCCGGTGAACGGGTCCTCCTCGTTGACGAAGAACACGATCCGCACCGTGCGTTCCATCGGCGTCTCGACTAGCCGCGCGGCCATCGCCAACAGCAGGGCAACACCCGAGGCGTTGTCGTCCGCTCCCGGCGAGCCGATCACCGTGTCGTAGTGCGCGCCGACCAGCACGACCTCGTCCGGACGCGTCGTGCCCGGCAGGATCGCCACCACGTTGGCCACGATCGTCCCCGCCACGTCGATCTCGTCGCGTTCCGGCTCGAGCCCCGCGTCGCGCAGCCGCTCCACGATCCACCGCTCGGCCTCGAGCACCGCGGCGATCGATTGGCCGGCGTGCCGCGGGCCTATGCCGGCGGCCAGCGCGTCTACGTCCCGGGCCAAGTCGTCGCGAAGGCTCGCTTGCGATCGGCTGAGCGCCCCTGCCGGTGATTCATGGCGGGTGACCGAAGAGCGGTGGATGCAGGCCGTGGATAGTAGACAGACGGCGACGAGGGTGAGGACGTGTTGTCGGTTGGCCATCCCTGAGTTTAACTCGTCGAGAGGTGGATTGTTGTATGGCGTAGAAGCCAACCAGGGACTAGCGGATTATGAGGGCAAAACATCAGGGCGGCGTAACACTCGCCGGGCAGGTTCGGGCCCGGGTCAGTGACCTATTGTAGAGGCAGTCCAATAAATGGACCCCACGAGATCCAAATTTAGCCGGTACACTGGATGGGACCATGCACGCTGAACCAGGTCAGACATTCTTGCACTACCGCCTGATCGAAAAGATCGGCGAAGGCGGCATGGGCGCCGTGTGGAAAGCCACCGACACCAACCTCGATCGCGAGGTGGCGATTAAGATCCTCGCCTCCGACGTCGAAGAAAATCCCGCTCGTTTGTCCATGTTCGAGACCGAAGCCAAGGCGGTCGCGGCCCTCAGCCACCCCAACATTGTCACGATCCACTCCATCGAAGAGGCCGCGGGCCTGCGATTCATCACCATGGAGTTGGTCCGTGGGACCACGCTGAACGAAGTTATCCCGTCGAACGGATTGCCGTTGAAGCGATTCTATCGACTGGCCATTCCCATCAGCGACGCCATCAGTGCCGCCCACGAGCGTGGCGTAATTCATGGCGACCTGAAGCCGAACAATTTGATTCTGGGCGAAAACGACACGATCAAAATCCTCGACTTCGGTCTGGCGCGTTTCAAACAACCGACGTCCGCCAAAGACCCGAGCGAACTCACAACCGCTCCCCTTGGCCTCGAGGGCCGCTTCGCCGGAACGATGGCCTACATGTCACCGGAGCAGATCGAGGGCAAGCCCGTCGATCACCGCTCAGATATTTTTACTCTAGGCATCCTTTTCTATGAGATGGCGACGGGACAGCTTCCGTTCCGTGGTGAGAGTTTCGCCGAGTTGCTCGCTTCCATCTTGAAAGACGCCCCGGCACCGTTGACCGTTCTCAAGGGCGACCTGCCGCGTCACCTGGACCGGGTCATTCGACGCTGCCTGGAGAAGGCCCCCTCGCGGAGGGTGCAGACGGCCCTGGACCTGCGCAACGAATTCCAGTTACTGCAGCGCGAAACGGATCCGTGCGGTATCGAATCCTCCCCCTCAGTGGCGGTGCTCCCCTTCGCCGACCTCAGCCCGGAAAAAGACCAGGAGTACTTCTGCGACGGTATTGCCGAGGAGATCATTAATGCTCTGATGCGAATCGAGAATCTCCAGGTCGCTTCGAGAACTTCGAGCTTTCGATTCAAGCGCACCGAAATGAGTAGTCGTGAACTGGGAGATCGGCTCGGCGTACGCAACCTGCTCGAGGGCAGCGTCAGGAAAGCCGGCGATAAGATTCGCATTTCGGTTGAACTGGTCAATGCGGCCGATGGCTATCAGAGATGGGCTGAGCACTACGATCGCGAGTTGAGGGACATCTTCGCGATTCAGGATGAGATCGCCCAACGCACGGTCGAGGCGCTGGAGGTCACCTTGAGTCCCAAAGAGCGCCGCGCCATTCGGCAGGTCGCCACGACTAACGTCCAGGCGTACGACTACTACCTTCGAGGGCGAGATTTCTTCTTCCAGTACCGCACGCGTGGCATCGAGTTCGCTCTGCAAATGTTCTCGAAGGCCATCGAGCTGGACCCGTCCTACGCGCTGGCTTACGCCGGGATCGCGGACTGTTGCTCGTATCTCTATATGAACGTCGAGCGGATCGACGCGAACCGTATGCAGGCCGACGCGGCCAGCCGCAAGGCTCTGGCACTCGATCCCGAACTGGCCGAGGCGCACACCGCCCGTGGGGTCTCGCTGTCGTTGGATGGGCGGCACGATGCGGCCGAGCAGTCGTTCGAAACCGCCATCCGACTCAATCCAAAGTTGTTTGACGCCCATTACTTCTATGCCCGTGACTGCTATACGAATGGAAGTACGGAAAAGGCAATCCGCCTCTACGAGCAGGCCTCCGCCCTCCGCCCCGACGATTACCAGTCCCTACTGCTCGTCGGACAGATCTACGCGGATCTCGGCCACGAAGAGAACTCGCGAGCGGCTCGCCTACGGGGCGTCAACGCCGCGGAGGAGCGCCTGGACCTCAACCCAGACGATGTCCGCGCACTCTACCTAGGGGCCAACGGCCTGGTGGCGCTGGGACAAACCGATAAAGGGCTCGCCTGGGCCAAGCGCGCGATGGAGATCGAACCTAACGAGCCGATGCTGCTCTACAACCTGGCCTGCATCTACTCCCTCGCAGGTAAGCGCGACACGGCAGTTAATTGCCTGGAGACGGCCATCGCTGGCGGCTTTGCGCATCGGCCGTGGTTGGAGAAGGACAGCAACCTCGACGCGCTGCGCGACGACGCTCGCTTTCAGGCCATGATCGAAAAGATCGCCTAGTCTTGAATGGGGACGTGTACGAAAACGGGGCTTCGGGGACAGGAACGCCCAAAGCGCACATGTCGCCGCACGATGACACGATCCCTGAGAACTGGCCCACGGAGTTAGGTTAGTTTCGGCACTCCATGGCCCGTCTGGCAATCAACCACGGAGTCCCGGCGTCGACCGTGCAGCAGATGGGTAACTGGAAGTCGCGGGTCATGGTTCAGCGCTACGCGCACCTCGCCGACGAAGAACTTTGCAAGGCTGCAGCCAAAGTCGCCAATCTGGTCGACATCCGCAACGCCAAGAAACCGGTGCAGAAAAAGAAGAAAGCCGGCAAGACCGGCTCGAACTAATTCGAGGCTGCGTAGACCTCGCCTGGAAGCTCTCATGATTGCAGCTTGGTCAGCAACGACAAGTAGAACAACTGCAATCACTTAGGTTGGTGGGCCCACCAGGACTCGACGCCGCAGGCGCGGCGAAGCCAACCAGGGACCCGCGGATTATGAGTCCGCTCGCGGCGTTTGTGGTTGCTAGGGTTGCTCGAAAAGCCTTTATTAATGATGTCCGTGGTGTCCGTTGAGGTCCAGGTTTTCCGTCCTCAATGTCACTTCTTGGACACCTTTATTAGCCTTCACCAGCGTCCAAGGTTTCCATGGCGTTGCGTAGAGTTGCGCGGCATCTCTATCACCTCTCGACGATCTCGTAGGAACCAAGCTGATCTTTTTAAGCCGTCACTCGCAGGCGTACTGCAGATTCTGCACCGCCGGGCAGGTGACCGAACTCACGTCCTCCGCTCGCTCGAACCCATCGCTCGACTTGCCGTAGGAGCCCTCCTCTGCGCCATTGTTGGCAACTACGACGAAGAAGATCGTCGCCGGGGTTCCGTTGGAAAGCCAGTCGTAGGTTCCGGAGGCACCGAGTGAACATTCCTGTCCGCTCCAGTTGTGAGCTTCCAGATTCGGGCGATTCAGTTCGGAGTATTGAATCGTGTGATCCACGGCCGAACATGTGGAGCCGAAACTGATCGAAAGCATCCCGGTTCCAGTGTCATAGTTGGTGACCAGAAGCGAGTTACCGCTGCCGGCTTCCCCGGGGACCGGAAGCGTGCAATCCGCCGGGCAGTTACCGGCTGTCTCGATATCTTCACATGTGCTGTCTCCGCAACAGTAGGCCAGGACAGGATCCACCTCGCACGTGTTCCCATCACCGGTGCAACGTCCATCGGTGCAGGTGACCGGGCCTTCGCCGGCAATGCCGTCACCGCAACAGTATCGCGCCGAAGGATTGCCGCTCTGTGCGTTGTTGCAGTCCGCCGGGCAACTGACGCAAGTCTCGCCGTCGGCAACCTCGCAGATGTTGTTGCCGCAAACCGGATAGCTGCCGCTGATGCAATCGTTCGGGCAGTTGGCGCAGGTCTCACCCGGCTCGCAACTTCCGTCGTTGTCGCAGACGATACAGGCGTCCCCCACGTCGTCGCATGTCGTCCACGGGCAGGGGACCGGTCCCGGCTGGCAGCTGTAATCCGGACCGCATTGTTCCACACCATTGCAATACAGTCCGTCATCGCAGTCGAGATCGGCGACACAGTCGACACACGAATTGGTCGCCTCGAGGCAGATACTGCCGGCGCAGGGGTCGCCGCTGGATTCGCAGACGCCGAACGCATTACAGGTTTCGAGGCCGTTGCAGAACAGAGCGTCGTCGCATTCGTTGTCCGCCAAACATTGGCAAGCGGGGCAGGGGCCGCCGCAGTCGATTCGGATCTCGCCCGGTCCCAACACGCCGTCGAAGCAAGCGGCGCCGCCGCATGAGCTCGTGCCGGAGTGATCAATCTCAAAGAAGTCCGGTGACAGGCCGGTGCCGGCGGAGAGGCCGACGATGCCGTCGGCTGCGGTGACGTCGAGGTAACTGATGGCGATCACGCTGTTGAAGAAGAGCTCGATCTGGAAGTCGTTGGTAGTGGTCTCGCTGTATTCCGGGACCCCTTCCCAGGTCACGACAACGCGGTCGGCCAGCTGCTTCCAGCTGACCGTTCCCAGTGAGGCCGGGTTGAGATCGTCGAACAACGCAGAGATTCGCGGCGTGTCGAAGTGCTCACCGAGTGTCTCGGTGTAGTCGCTGTCGCCAACCCCGAATGTGATGTAACCGTTACTTCCGACAAAGAACGAACCGTAGCTCGTGCCGTAGATCGAAACCGTGGCACCACCGGTCAGGTCGATCTGAGCAGAGGAGTCGTCGGTAAGGGTGATTGCCGTTCCGCCCGTCGGGTCTGTGGGGAACGAGGCGATCGGATCGTTGCACTCCGAATAGAAGTCTGCCGAACCGTTGGGCATGAACACGAACCGCAGGAAGTCGGTATCGTTGTCGCCCACGAACTCTTCGGTGAAGAAGTTCGGAACCTCGGGTGTTGTGAATGAGTAGCAGGCGCCGCTGTTGTCGTCAGTGGCGATGTTCCCCGCTTCATCCTGGGCTTCGACCGTAAAGTTGTAGGTCGTGTTGAACTGCAGCGGTGAAACCGTGACGTCGTGTTGCGTCTGCAAGGTCGAGCTCATCGCCGTGTTCTCGGGGACGCCGCAGACCTGTCCGTACGGGATGCTTACTTGAGCGTCCTCGTCCACGTCGACGGTTACCACAGCACTGGAAGGATTGACCTCAGATACCGTCACGCCGAGGATCAATGGATCCTGGCAATCAATAACCGAATTGTCCTTGATCGTGACGTTGAAATTTCCGTCGCCGTCATCCGCGTCGAGGTAGTTCGCGGTGATCGCGTCGCCGTCCGTGACGGAGAGCAGGCCGTCGCCATTGGCAGGCGGAAGCGTACTGGTCGGGATCGACCCGGTGTAGCGTCCGACGCCGGGCATGATCTGTGTCAGTGTGACCGTCTCGTCCATGGTTTCTGTGGCCGATGAGACGAGGATGTCGAAAGTTGCCGGGTCTCCCGGAATATTATCGTCTCGCAGCGATATCCCGATCGTATCGGAACAACCGTACTCGTCCCGATCGAACAGGGCCGCTCCTGCCGGTTGGTAGAGGCAGATCGCATGGTCAATGCCATCGACGAACATGGCTCCGCTATTGACCGGGTCAGCCGCCAGCGGGTCAAGCCAATCGGCCAGTCGCGAGGCCGGAGTGCCACCGCCGACCCAGGATGCGTCAATCTTGCCGTATTCGTCATACGTATCGCTGCTACAGGAGGCGGTTCCGCCGTGTAACTGGCCGATGATGCGATGGTTCTGGTCCATAAGCGGTGACCCCGACGAGGCGGGCTCCGTGGTGCCGACCTCATAGGCCAGATGGGCGGGATCCGGGTTACTGTCGTCGATGCGCCAGTGGTTTGGCCCCCAGTTGCTGCCGTCGACCGGCGGGTCGAAATCGTGGGCGATCTTTCGCACGTCGCCCCGGGGATAACTGATGACCGTGCTGGCCGATGCGGGGTTGGGATCCCGACTCCATCCGACGAAGAACGCGTTGTACGACTCGGGGGCGTCTGGTCCATCTCGATCAGGGTGAAGTCGCTGGACGAGAAGCTACCCAGCAACGTGCCACCGGTGAGGGTCTCGGTCGTGATGTTGCCGGGATCCGTCGTGCAGCCGCACGTGGGGCATTCGTAGTTGAAGCCGATTGTTGTGCTAGGACCGTTCTCGCCGCAGTGGGCCGCGGTGAGCATGTAGGTCCGGCAGTCGCCGGCCGTGGTGTTAATCAGTGCGCCGGAACAGTTTCCGGAGCCACCGACCAGGACCATCACCGCGCCGCGCTTCTCGTCCTGCCAGTCGTCTGCTTCTGGACTGCAGGTCGTGTCGATGTTGCAAGAACCGGAATCTCCGAACGCGCGCATCGGATCCTGGTCCATCCCGATATTGCCCCAGGGTTTGTAGCCGTGGGAGACGGTGCCGAGATGAATCGACGGTGTGAGATCGGCCAGTCTTTTGGGCCAGTAGATCTCGACGATCAGTTTGCCGCCGGCGATCGGAGGGAACCAGAGTTCACCGTGCTTGCGGATGTCCGCCGACCCATAGGGTCCCATCACCGTTCCTTGAGTCGAGTTGTAGACGGTCATCAGGCCGCCCGATTGAATTCGGAACTGGTCGAATCCGAGCACGGTCCAGAGTGCGTCCTCGGTCGTAACGCGTAGGCGCCAGAGCCGGTCGCCCCCCGGTAGCTCTTCCCAGGTTCCGCTGTTGGCGGTCGTCAGGTCTACCTGCATCGGGTATCCCACTCGCCAGGGAATTTCAGGGTCGTCTCTATTCTCGTTGTCCTCGCTCAGTAGTTCGTTGACGTCGACGGGGGGCGCTAGCCACTGGTTGACCGTGTCCAGCGGCCGGATCTGTGATCGGTCGCCGGTCCAGGCCAGTTCACCGGCGTCGGTCGCAGCGATGACCGGTAAGCTGAGAAGAAAGCTGAAAAAGCAGGTCAGCCCCAGAATGATGCGTACGTTCGATTGGATCTGGAGCCTGAACATATCGGTGCCTCCCCCCCGGTGGTCATCGTTGATACTGGCGATTACGCTGTCGAACCTCAACTTTTTTAATATACGGTGATTGAGGCCTGTTCGATTGAATTACTCGCCGAAATGGCCCTTCAAACCCTCACCCTGCGGGCCGACGCCCGTCACCAGGAAGTAGGAAATTGGCGCGACGGAACCGTCCTGGAACAAGGTGTCGGTCGCATCGGGATCTTCCGCCGTGACATCGATGAAAGCGACTGCAGAGCTCGGATCGGTGGAGCGATAGACGCGGTAGGAATTCAGTCCAGGATAGGGCCACCAGCGCAGTTGAACTCCGCCGGGCTCAAGGCTGACTTCGCGGAAGAGCATCTGCGGCGGCGCCGCCTCCAGCGGCCGGCCGCAGATCTCAAGGTTCCACTCGTTGAGCGTGCCACTGTCACCTCCTGCACCATCGCTGACAGTGAGTTTCCAGGTGCCGGTCGAGGATTCGTTATTGAGCAACGCCAGCGACTCGGCCGATGTTAAGTCGAGACCGTAGCTCCCGAGGATGTCGTCGGTTCCACCGCCCGTGCGATTGTGAAGCAGAACCGTGGTCCCCTGGGGCGACATCAGCTCCAGCGTCAGGTCGCCGATAAAAGTGTGTGTGATGTCGACGAAGACCTGGAGGTCGTCGATCTCGACGCCGGTCGCAATCGGGATCTCACTGATCGTTGACTGGTAGTCGATGATCGACTGCGGTATGTCTGTCGGTACGCTCGTGTCGCATGCGGTTCCGCCGAGAGCGACGAAGATCGGATCAGAGATGCCGCCACCCTGTGCAGCACTCCACTCCACGGCGAGACCGATTTTATGTCCCGCCGGTGTCGCCGGGTCGATCTGGATCGTGTGGTGTGGCGCGTACGATTCCGACTCCGCCTGATTCGCCATATCCGGGTAAGTCGACTCTGCCTGAAACAGCTCGGCGTACCAGCCGGTCGGGATCAAGCGTCCACCGATCGACGTCGCCAGGCTGCCGAGGTTCTTGAGTGTGATGGCAAGCTCGACCGTCTCCCCGGGGTCGATCCAGCCGTTGCCCGACGGCTCGCTTGCGACTCGTGTCGACACAGGCTGCAGGTCGGAAGGAAGCGGTTGTAGTCCCAGATCGTAGCGCGCCGCGGGGCCGGCCGCGATCACGATCGGCACGCTCGTCGGATAGTACCCGGGTGCCGAGATCTCCAGCGTGTAGCTACCAGGCATCACGATGCGGTGGTAGTCGCCCAGATCCGGGTCGGTATAAACCGCGAACGGATCGGCGTCGACCCGAATTTCCGCGGCGACCGGAACTCCAGTCGCGGAATCGCTGATGACCCCGCGCACGCCCTCGTGCGCTCGCTCGAGATAGGAGAGCATCGATTCCTGGTTTTCACTCCAGAAGGTCGGCAGTTCGGTAGCTGCGGGCCACTTGATGTCGCTGATCTCGAGTGTGACGTCGAACTTTCCGTACCAGGCGTAACCCCAGTCCTGCATGCCTCCGGAGATCGCATACCACTCGGCACCGTTCGTAACGCCGTCGGCAAACGAACTGCTCGCATCCATCGGTGGGTTGTTCTGGGCGTAGGTTCTCGAGATTGAGTAGAACGCATCGTGGTCCGGCACCGGCGTCGGGCTGTACACACTGCTCGCGGTCGCGTTGCTGTCCCAGGGATAGTTGACGACAAGCGCGCCACCGTGAAAGTTCGCCGAGAGGTTGATGCTTTGTTCCGCGACCCAGTTCATCACGGCGAAAGTTTCCGGCTGCCGGCCGGCAGTCGTATTGACCGGATCGTCAAACCAGTCGGGGAAGTCCCGATTCAGGTCGAAGCCATTGTAGTTATATCGCTCGCCCGCTTCGGTACCGTCCGGATTCATCGATGGCAGGATCCAGATCTCGGTGTTGTCGACGAGGTTGGTCACGCGAGAATCGGTGCCGTAGTTGTCGAGAAGATAATGGATGAACTCGATGCATAGCTCCTTGCCGACCACTTCGTCGCCATGCATCGCGGCGATAAAGGCCACTTCGGGCTCGTCTTCTTCAGCGTCCGGGTTGTCCGAGATCTTCATCATCCAGAGTTCGCGTATCGGATCCGGCGGTCGCGAGGCGGTCTGTCCCAGGCTAGTCAGCCGGGTCAGGGTCGGATGTGCCGTCGCAATCGCATTCAATTCGGACGTTAGCGTGTCGTAGGTATGGTAGGCGGATGAGATCCCTCGGTCCGTCGTTTCGTCGGTCTGGGAAGGAGTCGAGAGTTCGACGGCTCTCGATGGCGGGAGCGGGGAGAGGGCGTAGCCCATTCGCCGCAACTTCGTCTCTTCTTCCTCGGTCAGGTAGAGCCGTGCCCAATTCTCGAAAACCGCATCCACGTCGAGGTCCATCGTATGGAACAGCTGGAGGTCGGTAGGTCGATCAGCCAACTCTACGCGCGTCGCCCGGACCGGCCCGGTCTCCCCTTTACCGGCGGCCTTACTGCCGGGTGACACCGTAATCAGCAGGGCGAATAGCAGGGTGAGAACGGCTCCGACACCGATCGGCGTTCGAGTGCTTTGACGGCTTCGCTGCATCACATCGCGTTCGGTGGTCAGGAAGTGCAAGCCCACCTGTCCCTATTTACGGAAAAGCGCCGGGCCACGCAAGCATCGGGGCGGAAAAGTAGCTTATCGTGGAGATAAATGGAGCGGAAATGCGCGCCCGTATAGCTGTCGATCAGTCCCCGACCCGGCTACGAGCGGCAGCTGGCCACGGTGCTCTATGCATGGCAGATCCTCGTAGCCATCATGGCCGGTTGGATCACGCGTCAACAAGACGCGGTCATCGATTATCTTCGGGAAGAGAACCGTGTCCTGAAGGAGCAACTCGGGTGCAAGACATAAGGATGGTGGGCCCACCAGGGACCAGCGGTTTATGAAGGCCTGGCGTGAGGGCGATGCGGACGATGGCACGAGATTGCGTGGGCTGGGTTGCTGATTCTCGGTTCTTTGGGATCAGCCAGCCCCTCGGCTACAATCAGCCTCAAAAACGTAGACTGGAGGCCTGGCCGTGGACGACGACAAGCCCGCTACCGGGGACCAACACCCAACCGAGGCGGAGGACACCGCTCAGGTGTCACTGACCGATCCCGCGCGGTCACGATGCGTCGGTCCCTACCGGGTCCTACAGAAACTTGGCGAGGGTGGCATGGGCGAGGTCTGGCTCGCCGAGCAGACCGAGCCGGTGCGCCGCCGCGTCGCGCTGAAGATCATCAAGCGCGGTATGGACACCAACCAGGTCATCGCTCGCTTCGAGGCTGAGCGCCAAGCGCTGGCGCTGATGGACCATCCATGTGTCGCCAGGGTGTTCGATGCGGGGTCCACCGCAAACGGCCGCCCGTTCTTCGCGATGGAATACATCAAGGGAGTGCCGATCACTGAGCATTGCGACCGCCAGAAGCTGAACACGCCCGAGCGGCTGGAGTTGTTCCAGCGGGTCTGTGAAGGTGTGCAGCACGCCCACCAGAAAGCGATCATCCACCGGGATTTGAAACCCTCCAATGTCCTGGTGACGGAGAGCGGAGGTGAGCGCACTCCGAAGATCATTGACTTCGGTGTGGCCAAGGCAACGGGGCAGCGTCTGACCGAGAAGACGCTATTCACGGAACTCGGCGTGTTGATCGGGACGCCGGAGTACATGAGCCCCGAACAGGCCGAGATGACCGGCGAAGACGTGGATACGCGGACCGACGTGTATTCGCTGGGAGTAATGCTGTACGAGCTGCTCACCGGAGCGCTGCCGTTCGACTCGAAGGAGCTACGAGAGGCGGGCTTCGAGGGCATCCGGTCCAAGATCCGCGAGGAAGAGCCGTCACGGCCGTCGACCCGTGTTTCGACACTGGGCGACCGGGCCACGGAGTCGGCGAAGCGCCGCAAGACGGATCCTTCAACTCTCCAGCGTCTTCTCCGCGGCGATCTGGATTGGATCGTGATGAAGTCGTTGGAGAAGGATCGGGCGCGGCGCTACGGATCGACGTCGGAACTTGCCGCCGACCTCGAGCGGCACCTGAAGCACCAGCCGGTGCTGGCCGGCCCGCCGTCGATGGCCTACTGGGTCGGAAAGTTCTTGCGTAGGCACCGGGTGGGAGTGGCAGCCGCGGCAGTCCTGACCCTGGGCCTGGTCGCCGGCGTCATCGGCACGACGCTGGGGTTGGTACGCGCGAAGCGTGCTGCTGAAACGTCGGAACGTGTTTCCGAGTTCTTGACGCAAACGCTCGGCACGGTCGATCCATACCGTCTGGGAATTGCTCTACGTCAGGACTTTGCCGAGCGGATAAGGGAATCCGCTGAGGGGCGAGGGCTCTCGACGGAGGAGGTCTCTGCGAGACTCGACGCCCTGGTCGGGGTGAATACGACAGATGCCGGCCTGCGCCTCATCGAGGATGAGATTCTGGCCCGAGCGGGCGAGCGAATCGATGACGCGTTCGCGGGTGATCCGCTCCTCGCTGCTCGCCTCGAACACTCACTTGGCCTCACCTACAAGAGCCTCGATATGCTCGAGGCTGCCGAGCGGCACTCGAGGCGCGCCGTGGAGATCCGCGAGCGTGAGCTTGGCAGAGACGATCCGGTGACTCTTCGTTCGATGAACAATCTGGCCAATGTTTACGTCAGTTTGCGGCGCCGCGACGAGGCGATTGCACTCACTCTCGAGACGTTTGAGACTCGCAAGCGCGTCCTCGGTGAAGAACACCCGGACACACTGATCTCCATGCACAACCTCGGCAATGTCTACCAGCGCCAGGGACGCCTCGACGACGCTGAGACGCTCCTTCTGAACACTCTCGGGGCGCGCAGGCGCGTGCTCGGCGGCGAGCACGAGTTGACTCTCTCCACGATGAACCTCCTGGGCATTTTGTACGACAAACAACGGCGGTTTGACGAAGCTGAAGAAATTTATCGGGACACTCTCGACGCTCGCAGGCGAACGTTGGGGGATCGGCATCGGGATACGCTGCAGTCCATTCACAACCTGGCCCTCAGATACCAGAGAAGCCTCAAACCGGGCGCAGAGCCACTGTACGTGGAAGCGATCGAAACGGGCCGTGAGGTCTTGGGGTCCGAACATCCCTCAACGCTGATTTCCATGCAGAACCTGGTGAATCTCTACGTACGGCAAAAGCGGTACGAGAAAGCCCGACGCCTGGCGACCCTCTGGCTGACCGCTCAGAAGAGGCGAGCCGAGGCTTCACTCGACGCGGAACCAAGCAACTATTTTGCCTGGCATGCGCTAACTTGCCAGCCGGAGGATCTTCAGGACCCCACCGCGGCATTGCGGTTCGCGATCGTGGCTAACGAGAGAAGCAACTACGAGAACCCGCAACACCTGGACACGCTCGCGCTGGCCTATCAACGTACGGGGGAGGCAGTCAGGGCGATCGAAATTGCGAAAAAGGCGCTCGCGCTTATCCCCGAGGGAGAAACGGGGCGGGCAAATATGGAGTGGCGCTTGGCCGACCTGTATGCATCCGCCGGCCAGTATGACGAAGCGGAATCGCTTCTCCTGGCGACCCTTCGACAACTCGTGGAGACTCGCAGCGATGGGGATCGGTGGACGAACACGGCGAGGTCGAACCTGATCAACTTCTACGCGGACAACGGCGATTACGAAAAGGCCCGCCCACACGTACTCGAGCAGCTCGAGTCGCTAAGGGACCTGGCCAGTGAGACCAACGACGTCCATGTGGCCAACCTTTACGCGTGGATGGCGCTGACTTGCGAGCCAGCCGATTTACAGGACCCGGAATCGGCCCTTGAGTTCGCCCTAAAAGCCAACGAGAAGACCGGTCACAACAACCCTGTATACCTCGATACTCTCGCTCTTGCGTATTACCGCACGGGTGACACGGTCAAGGCCATCGAGACCGAGAAGAAGGCGATCGCGTTGACTGCGGAGGAGGAGACGGCGACTCGTGGCGAGTACCGGCAGCGCCTGGTCGAGTTCGAGGCGGCGTTGGACGGCGTGGAGTAGAGGCGAGCCTCGGCTTTCCCTGTATGCTCCGGCGCCGTGCTGTCCAAGTACTCAGCCGAACCTGAATCCTTGGAATTCTAGCCCGTACACCGTCACGTCGACAGCTGTCGATCCGTGCTCGACCTGGCTACGATCGCTGGATGGCAACGGTGCTCTATCCCTGGCAGATCCTGGTCGCCGCGATGGCCGACTGGATCACTCCGCCAGCAAGATGCTGCGATCGATTACCTGCGAGAGGAGAACCGCATCCTCATCGGCATCGAGTGCCGGGTCGCCGTGCTAGCGGGTGGAACGTAACGAATAGCGGTGCGACGGCCGGTTGTCGCTTGTCTGTCCCCTCTCCAATGGTAGACAATGCACGGATAGCAGAGCCGCAAGCCCCAGAGCGGCCTCAAGGGGGTCAACGATGAGCCATCGCCGTTTCCGTATCATCTATGTAACCGTCTGCGCGTCGATCGTTGTCGCGCTGTCGTTCTCCGGGGCGCTGGCCTACGTCGATCAGGACGACGTCATCCTCGATCCCACGGGTGGCAAGCACCGGATCGTCGCTAGCGACGCGCAGGGGCGCGAGGGCTTCGGCAGATCGGGGACGCTTCGCGACGACCTGCTGACCGAGAAGTACTACATGTGCATCTCGAACGACGCGGGGTCCGAGCGGGTCAGATCGGTGTTCATCGTGACGGATCGCTGGAACACCTCGCCGCGGGTGCTCACCCTGCACGAGGAAGACGAGTACGTTCGCTTCTACCTCAACGGTGTAAAGATCGACAACGACTGCGACCACCGCTTGGCCGAGGGCGACTGTAAGAACGCCGGCATCCCGGACGAGTTCGACGGCGAGATCGAATCGGAGAAGATCCACTGGATCACCGAGGACGGCGAACTCGGCAGCGGCCTCGACCACACGGTCGTCCTGCTGGTCCTGACGGAGGATCGCATGGAGCGACCCTGCCCCTAGTCCACGACCTCCTCGGCGTCCGGCGGACAGTTGAAGGCCTTCGCGCTCGCGACGGCGGACTCCGCGTTGACCTCACCGTTTCCGAACAGGCGATCGGGGCTGACGGCGTCGCTGCAGTCCGGCCCGGTCGACTTGACCCCGACGGCGTCCCGTAGGAGCGCACGAACCTCGGCGGGGTGGTCCTTCAGGCAGGGATTTGCGTCGAGCATCAGCGCGACCACGCCGCTGACGATCGGCGCGGCGAGGCTGGTGCCGCTCACCCCACCACACGTCCCGTCCTCGTCGGCCGGACCGCGGAACGCCGTCCGCACGCTCTTGCCGGGGGCGACCAGGTCGGGCTTCGAGGGCGTCGCCTGGGCAGAGCACAGACTCTTGAACCACCTGCCCTCCTCGTCGACCGCGCCGACCGTCAGCGCCTGATCGAGCGAACTCGGTGGGGCGTCGAAGGCGTCGCACAGATCCAGGGTCGGGCACTCGACGTCGATGTTGCCGACGCTGTGGACGAAGACGATCCCCGCGTCCTCCAGGTTCTGATGCATCACCTCGACCTCGACCGCGAGGTCCTTGTCCATCTCGTCGAAGTGCCCGGAGAACTGGATCACGTCGGGACTCATCGTGGGGTTCGGTTCGCCGTCCAACGTCGGGCTCCACATCCACTCGAGGCACTTGAAGTACTGGTCGGCGCCGATCATGTCCCCGGAGAGTTCCTTCGCGGCCCGACACGCGATCCACTGCGCGCCGGGTGCGACCCCGACCGTGGAGTCGAGATACTTCGACGTGCAGCCTCCGCCGACGACGACGCCGGTCACCTTGGTCCCGTGGCCCTTGGCGTCGGCTGGTGTCGCGCTCGGCTCGTCGGCAAAGTCGGCCCAGTTGTAGTCGTGATCGAGTCCGTCGGGATCGTAGCCACGGTAGTTCGAGGAGAACGTGTGGTGGTTCGCCTTCGCCCCGGTATCGATGATGCCGACGACCACTCCGTTCCCGTTGACTTCCAGGTCCCATGCTCCGGGAACGTTCGCCTGGGTCAGGTGGTCCTCGATCGTCGCCTCCTCTGAATCGACCACGACGGCGTCGACGCCCGTGATGACGTCGGGCCCCTCGCTCGCGTGCGGTTCGGCGGCGCCGGGGAGGGGCCCGAAAACGAGGCGCGGTACATGGATCACGTGGCGCACCGAGACCTTCTTCTCGTCGACCAGCGTCTTCAGGTGTCCCCTTTTGGCCCGCACGTAGACCAGATCCGCGATGCGGTAGTGGTACGAGTCGTCGACGTCCTCGGCCTTGAGGTCCAGATCCTGGACCGCCGAGCTCTTGCGCCCACCGGGGCCGCTCGACATCCTTCGCTGTTCGTCGCTCGTCGTGTCGTCGGGAACGCGCACGAACACCTCGATCACCTCGTCGTCGGGGCCGTCGAGGATCTTGGTGGCAACGTATTTCGGCGACGTACCCGACGGCGCGTCCGGCGGCTCGCCCTTGCACGCCGGTATCACGGCCACCGCCACCGCGAGCAGCAGCACCGCGATGCGGTCCGGTCGTCGGATTCCGTCTGCGACGTTCGCCATGTCGTTCATCACGCCTCCTCTCGCAGTTGCGACCGCTCGTAATCGGTCACCCAGGGAGACGCCGCGAGGGTGTCGCGGCGTTCCCGGGCTTCGTCGAAGCGGCCGAGCTGCTGCAGCGCCCGGATGCGGACGCGCCAGGTTTCGAAACTCTCTCTTCCGGGGGTCGGCGGGGTGACCGACAGCGCGACGACGTCCGCCCATCGCCCCTCGGCGGCGAGCAATTCGGCGGACGCCCACTCGCGGGTCATGACGTGGATCGGTCCGTGCGGATTTGCGGCGAGCAGCGCGCGGGACTCCGCGGCCCGTTCGCTCCCCTCGCGCGCGCTCCCCACCCGCGCGGCCGCGATCGCGGCCAGGTCGAGCGTGTAGGCCAGCCGGGCCGGGTTGTCGATCGCGCGCGCCGCGTCGATTGCGCGCGCGGCAACCTCCGACGCGTCGGCACCGGTCTCGAGCGTCAGGGCGACCAGACGCTGCAGCCGCGACAGCTCGTGCGGCGCTCGCGGGAAGCCCTCTTCGAGATCAAGGATCGCGATCGCGTCGTCGAGCCGACCCTCGCCGCGCGCGAGGTCGGACTCGCGCAGCAGTACATCCGGCTGGCTCGGGTCGAGGTCCGATTGTTCGAGCAGCCCCCGGGTCAGCTCGATCTGTCGTCGGGCGCGGTCGAGGTCGCCGAGCTTGACGTAGCCGGATGCGGCGTTGAGGTTGGCCGAGTAACGATAACGAAAGCTGTCGATCCGTTTCGCGATCTCGTCCGAGGCGGCGTAGTCGGCGAGCGCGTCGTCGAGCCGGCGCAGGCGCAGGTTGACCGAGCCGAGGCTGTTGAGGATGCGCGCCTCGGTGTGGAAATCGCCCGCCTCGCGCACGAGCGGCAGCGCCTCGAGCAGGTCCTCACGCGCCCGGTCGAGTTGCCAGAGCTGGATCCTCGCGTCGCCGCTCGACTTGAGCGGCCCGTACGCCAGCAACGCCAGGCCGGAGCGCTCGTACGCGACGCGCGCGTCCTCGTAGAGCGCGAGCGCCTCCTCGTAGTCGCCCCTGCGGTAGGTCGTGTAGGCGCGCTTCTCGATCAGGAATCCGTCCATCGCGTGCAGCGACAGCAGGCGGCCGGTCTCTTCCAATCGGTCGGCGTCGGCGAGGGCGTCGGCGTAGCGCTTCAGGTCGGCGAGCGTCGTGATCCGGTCGAGCCGCAGCCGCAGGTCGAGCGGATAGCGCTCGAGCAGCCGGTCGGTACGCTCGAGCGACTGCTCGTAAAGCCCGCGCGCCTCGAGCGCCGAGAGCAACACCGTGCACGCCTCGAGATCCGACGGATCCGCGTCGCACAGGCTCTCGAGCTCGACGACCGCCTCCTCGCCCGAAAGCGTCAGGTAGAGGTAGAGCGCCGTGACGAAGCGGCCGAAGCGACCGTCGCGCGAGCGGCCGTGAGCTTCGAGGGAGTCGTGCAGCTCGGTGACCTCGCGACGGGCGTCGGCGGCCAGGCCGATCGCGTCGTGCGTCCGCGCCCGCAGCAGCCGCGCCTCGAGGAAGTCGGGGTCGGCGTCGATCGCGTCGTCGAGGGATGCGAGCGCGTCGCGGTAGCGCAGGTTGCGGCGGTGCTCCTGCGCCTGCCCGAAGTCGCGGATCGCGCTCTCGATCTCGGTGAAGACCGCGCCGTCGTCGCTCGCATCGCCGAATCCGAAGTGCGCGGATAGCTCGATGCTGGCCTGCCGCGCGAGCGAGAACAGGCTCGCTCCCTGCACCGTGAGGACAGTCTCGTCGCCGTCGTCGATTCGGAACGTCGCCACCCGGGGCGAGCCCTCCCCTTCCAGGTCGACCGCGATCACCGCGGCCGCGCCGAGCGACTGCCGGAACGTCGTTTGGTCGCCGCGACTGCCGGCGCCGAGCTGTGCCAGCAGCGGCCGGATGCGATCGAACGGCATCACGTGCGCGTCCTCGAAGTTCGCGAGGTAGCCCGAGGTCGCCATCGCGAGCATGCGCGCCTCGCCGTCGCTCGTCGTCGGGATCACGGCGACGACGTTGCCGACGTCGTCGCCGCTGCCGGAGAGCAGCACCCACGCGACCGCGGCGACGACCAGGACCGCCAGCGCGACCCCCGCCAGGACGCGCGGTGCGGTCTTCCGTGTCTCCTGCGACGGCACCGCGGTGTGGTGCACTTCTTGTAGGAGCTGTCGTGCCGACTGCGGCCGTTCGACCGACTCGCGACGCAGGCAGCGTGCGAGCGTCCGCTGCCACGGATGCCCGGCGAGCGACGTGTGGAGCGACGCCTCGGTCGGCTCGGGACCGATGACGCGCGCGGTCGTCGACGCCACCGTCGGCCCGTGGAACGGATGCTCGCCCGTCCACACCTCGTGCGCGACGACGCCCAGCGCCCACAGGTCGCTGACGGCGGTCGGCGTCGCGCCGTGCATCAACTCGGGCGCCATGTACGGCAACGTTCCGCCGGGCGGCCGGTCGGACTGGGTCGAGACCTGGCTGCGCTCGACCTCGCGCGAGATCGTGATCTCGGCACGCCGCGCGAGCCCGAAGTCCATCACCTTGATGTGCCCGTCGTCGCCGACCATCACGTTCGACGGCTTGAGGTCGCCGTGGACCAGTTCGGCGTCGTGGATCGCCGACAGCGCCTCGGCGAGCTCGGCTGTGACGCGCAGCTTGTCGTCGTCGCTCAGCGATCGTTCGCGGATCCTTTTCGAGAGCGTCGTGCCGGTGACGTACTCCATGACGAGGTAGAGTTGCGAGTCGTGCTCGGCGACGTCGAAGACTCGACAGACGTACGGGTGCGTGACCGAGGCGGCGAGCTGGGCCTCTTTCTGGAGGCGGCGACGCGAGTCCTCGCTCGTCGCGTCGTCGTCGAGCACCGCCTTGATGGCGGCGCGCGAGCCGAGGCGGGTGTGGCGCGCCTCGTAGACGACGCCCATCCCGCCGTAGCCGGCCTGGGCGACGACCTCGTAGTTTCCGACGACGGTTCCGATCATCGGCACCTCGCTCGCGGGGTCCTGTCGGAGACGGTATGGGCGGATTCTCTTACGAAAGCGGGGCGGCTGTCCAACGTGGGCAGAGCGGGTCCCACTCGTTCGGGCTGGCTCGTGCAGTTCAGCACGGGCCGGAGCCCTTGAATACCGCGTGGGAATGGGCTTCACACCCTCGGCGCGCCGTGCCGCTCGCGACGCGCCCGGCTTGTTTGTACGCGGCGAAGCCAACCGGGGACCCGCGGATTATGAGGGCAAAACATCACGGCGCCATTTCAAGGTTTTTCTTGAGATGGCGCCTAACTTGTTGTCCAGGGTTTCCACCAGTGTCCAGGGTTTCCATGGCGTTGCGTAGAGTTTGCGTAGAGTTGAACTCGTAGGGTTCCTTTTATTGGAACGTCCCGACGATCATGCCGTCACCGACTGACACTAGTAATGATAAGAAGTGCCGGTCGGCTGAGGATTTGGACAGCACGGGAACGCCTGGTCGATCAGATGACCGAGCTTGCCACCAAGTACGGGCGATACGGTTATCGACGGATCACCGGCATGCTCCTCTGGGCTGGCTGGAAGGTGAATCACAAGCGGATCGAGCGTTTGTGGAGACGAGAAGGACTGAAAGTGCCGAAGAAACAGCCGAAGCGGCGTCGACTATGGCTGGACGATGGATCGTGTATTCGACGTCGACCGGAGCATCGGAATCACGTCTGGGCCTACGACTTCGTGGCAGACAGGACACGGGACGGACGTCCACTGAAGATGCTGACCATCGTCGATGGTTAGAGCGGGTCGATGTCGAGACGCTCTTCATCGCACCCGGCAGTCCGTGGGAGAATGGCTACGTGGAATCGTTCAACGGCAAACTGAGAGACGAGCTACTGGACGGAGAGATCTTCTACACGCTGCACGAAGCCAAGGTCCTCACCGGTCGATGGCGCAGGGAGTACAACACGATCAGACCGCATAGCTCGCTGGGATACAGACCGCCGGCACCAGAGGCAATCCGGCCGATTCCGCCGTCTTTCGCTACGCTCAAGTCGACGAAATCGGTGTTAGTAGTAACTTAGAAAGTGGTACAACCATTGGGGGCGGGTCAGTTCGAAGAATACCAAAAATAGATCTGTCCCCGTTTGGAGGATGGTGGGCCCACCAGGGCGACCATGCAGTTCCGTTTTGCTCGATGCGGAATTTGAACTGTAGTTGAGACTAGACGTCCTTCCGGGCGGTCGAACACACGAACCATTCCTGCCCCTGGACGAACCGGTTCGCTACTCCGCTTCCTTACACCGCGCGGGAAGTGGTTTACCATTGCAGGGCGATGCACGAACCGGACACGATCAGGACAAGAGTCTCCAGGGGAATCAGGGCCACGATCCAGACTGTGGTCGTGAGCACACTTCTGGCGATCGTTAAGATCGCTTCGGGTTGGATCGGTAATTCCTATGCTCTGATTGCCGACGGGATCGAGTCTCTGCTCGACATCATCAGTTCCCTAGTGGTGTGGGGCGGCCTTCAAATCGCGGGGCTCCCGGCGGATCGGAATCACCCCTACGGACACGGCAAGGCGGAGGCTCTGGCGGCGATTGTGGTCGCTCTGGGACTTGTGGCGGCGGCCGTCGGCCTAGCGGTGCAGAGCGTTCGCGAGATCCTCACGCCGCACCATACGCCCGCTCCATTCACACTCGCGGTGCTAATCTGCGTCGTGGCAACCAAGGCGGTGTTGTACCGGCGCATGGCCCGAATCGGACGCGAAACGTCGAGTTCTGCTCTGACCGCAGATGCATGGCACCACAGGTCGGACGCACTGACATCGGCCGCCGCGTTCATCGGCATTTCCGTGGCACTGCTGGGCGGAGATGGTTACGAATCTGCCGACGATTGGGCGGCTCTCGTCGCCTGCGGGATCATTGCATGGAACGGTGGCCGCTTGCTGTTGCGCCCGATCGGAGAAGTGATGGACGCCGCGGGGCCGGAGTCGCTTCACTCGGCGGTATGTGAGTTGGCAGGGAGTGTCCCCGGAGTCATCGCCATCGAAAAGTGTCTTACCCGCAAGAGCGGACCTGGCTGGCTAGTCGATCTTCATGTGGAGGTGGATGGCCGACTGCCCGTCATCGAAGGTCATGCCATCGGACATCGCGTTCGGGAGACGCTCTGCAATTCCTCACTCGGGATCCTTGACGTACTGGTGCACTTGGAACCGGCGCGAGTTCCCGCGAGCGACTGAGTCCTCTTCGTGCGTTGCAGGCATAGGAATCGCTTGTTTCGATGATTTGCAGTGGTGGGCCCACCAGGACTCGACGCCGCAGGCGCGGCGAAGCCAACCGGGGACCAGCGGATTATGAGGGCAAAACATCAGGACGGCGTTTCAAGCTGTTTTAAAACGTTGCCCTGTTTTTTTGTCCAGGGTTTCCACCCGTGTCCAGGGGTTCCATGGCGTTGCGTAGAGTTTGCGTAGAGTTAAACGACCTCTCGCAACGGCAATCCGAAAAGAAGCGGAGACCCTTACCAAGGCCCCTCGGCACCACAAGCGTTATTCCAAGTCATCGAAGTGGGTGACTCTGTTTCTACCGCTCTCCTTTGAATGATAAAGGGCCTTATCAGCTTGTTCTATGATTTGCTCCCCAATCACTTCCACATCGAAGGACTTGTCTTGTTCCATCTTCGGTGTGGCGACACCGATGCTGATCGTAACGTCGCGATCCAATCCGGAAATAGTCGCGACAGCTCTTCTAAGCTTGTCCCCTGCCAAGATCGCCCCCTCGTGACCTGTCTCTGGAAGCAACACAGCAAACTCTTCACCGCCGTAACGTGCAACGAAATCGGTAACACGGGCCTCATCTTTCAATGTTTGCGCGATTGTTTTCAGCGCCCTGTCACCAGCGGGATGTCCCAGATCATCATTGTATTTCTTGAAATGATCAACGTCCGCCAGCAAGATCGAGAAGGGGCGACGATGTCTTCGGGAGTACAGCAATACTGCTTGTAATTGATTAAACAAACTGCGCCGGTTGGCTACGTTGGTTAAGCTATCGGTCGTAGCCAACTCCTCTAGAAGAGTATTTGCCGTTTGCAGCTGATTCGCTTGTTCCAATATCGTGTCTACGGATTTCTTGCGTTCAGTCAAGTCAACAATAGAGCAAAGCACGACTATTCCATCGGGGGTATCGATCGGGTTAAGGCGTATTTCTGCCGGGAATATCTCTCCCTGTTTCTTCTCAGCAAGAAGATCGAGCCCGCCCATCCGACGGGCGGTGGGATGGCCAATATAATCTGCGCGATTCAACGGGTGGTGGGCACGCTTCTCGTTGGGTACCAGTTTGTCGACTAGTTGGCCAACAAGTTGTCCGGCTGGATAACCGAATAATTCTTCGGCCTCATGATTGGCGTGCGCGATGGTCCCCTCTTGATCAACCATGATCATTGCCGCCGGGGCAGCCTCGATCGCCTGACGGAAGCGCTCCTCCGTTTTCTTGCGTCGGAGTATTTCAGATTCCAGATCTGCCGTTCGCTCCCTAACTCTATGCGACAGTTCTTCAGACTGCTGGCGTAGCCTGATGATCACCAGGCCAAGGATAGCGGCGATTCCAGCACCAACGGCGGCATAGACAATTGCGGTTTGTCTTACGTCATCCCTGGTTTGGGCAGCGATAGCGTGCAGTGGCAAAGTGACCACAAGCACCCCACGGACATCCCCCGTTTTCCAGTCTGTTTTCGGCGAATCCGGGTGACTGTTGTGGCACGCTATGCACTGAGGTCGCATGACGTCAGCCGTTGCATACTTTAATAGTGGGCCATCATCCTGCTGTTCAAATCGATAGTACCGTTCTTGCGGGTTTGCGGTGAGGAAGTCCCAGGCCTTGCTGTTAAACTCGTCAAGAAGAAGATTGCTCTCTCTGATTTTGAATGGGTAGGGACTGTATAAATACGACGTTGCACCAGAAGCCTGCTTACCGATTTCCTCACCAAGCATCATACTCAAGGTCGCCGGCAGCGGTATGGCATCGTCGCGTGACGCAAACTCATGCGTAACCTCGAGTCCGTGCTTCCTCGCCTTTTCTACAATCTCTGCGGTATATAGCGTGCGGAACTGCTCTAGCGCTACTGAGTAAAGCTCCGACGTTCTTACTGCCGTTGACTCCATCATCCGTGATTGAAGCTGAGACAAGTGCCAAATCATGGCAGCCACGACACTGCCGCATAGAATTGTCAGGACCAATATGATTGGCAGTCTTTTCATCTATCAGCGATCCGTTGAACTGCTAAGACTGGCGCTTTCTCGATGAAGCGGTAGTGAAATAGTTGTTGCCCGGCCTTGATGGCGACCTTGCAGTTTCCCTATGCCGAACAACGAGTAGAGTCTATCCTACTGCTGCCGTGTGGTGGGCCCACCAGGACTCGACGCCGCAGGCGCGGCGACGCCAACCAGGGACCCGCGGATTATGAGTCCGCTTCAGAGGTTCGTGGTTTCTGGAGTTTTGCGTAACGCCTTTGTTCTTGATGTCCAGGGTGTCCGTTGACGTCCAGGTTTTCCATCCTCAATGTCACTTTTTGGACGGCACGGGCGGCGGATCGACCTATCGGTCCAATCGCGGTATACATGGGTGAACGGATCCAGGAGGAGAACTCATGACGCGATTCTCGAGACTTCTCGGTATCTGCCTCTGGGTGGTCGTCGGCACGATCCACGCGGCTCCGCCCGCGCCCCAACAACAAACAGATTCCTGGTGCCCGAGCGGAAGAGACATGGACTCCTTCCTCGAGGCGCAGGCCAAACGAGCTCCGACCGGGACCGCGTCCGGACGCTCGCACCATCTCCCGTCACCGATGGTGAGCTTTCAGGACGGCGTGCTGCTGATCGAAGACTCCGGAGTCATCCTGCTCAACGACCGGGTCTTCGACCTGCCCCTGCCCATGCAATCGATCGAGTTCGTCCCGTCGGGGGACGGCTACGCCGTCTCGTTCATCCCGCCGGCGTACGAACCGGTGACGGGCCAGGCCGTGTGGACGGGCCAGTCGGGCTGGCGTGCAGAGCAGATCTCGCTCGGCGTCTTCGCGTTTCCATTCGGTGGTGTGGACCGCACGACTTTCTGGATGACAACCTCCAACATGATCTCCTTCGAGGCACCGACCCAGCCGGTCAAGGTCGGGCTGTGCACGGAAGGCTGCTTCTTCGCCGAGGGCAACGTCCTGCTGGACCGGTTGCCGCGCATCTCCCCGCTCGAGCACGGCTCGTTCCTCTACGGTCGCAACGCATACATCCAGGGGGACGCAACCCACGCCGTGATCACCTGGCAGTACGACAATCCGGCGAACCTCGACGTCCAGGTGGTGCTCTTTCCCGACGGACGCATCCGGCTGAACTACAACGCCGTCTCCGGGATCGAACACGGCGCGCCGGTCGTGGTGACGGGCAACGACGCGTTCTGGAGTGACCTGCGGCTCGGCGGTAGCGTGGTGGACCCGGCGGGCGACCTGCCCATCCCGCCGCCGGAGGATACCGCGATGGATTTCCTCGGTGCAACGGTCCGACAGGTCGGCACCTCGGAGTTGCTGCAGGTCGAGATCGAACTGGCCGGACCGCCACCCTCGACCACAGCGCCGGAGCGCTTCTTCTACCAGGTCGAACTGAGGGACCACGCGGCGGCTGCCCCCCTCGACACGATCCTGCTGCAGTGGCAACGGGGCCAGTTCTATTACGTGACGGAGCAGGTGAAACTCGAGGGCAACACGCTACGGATGAACCTGCGTCTGTGGAACCTACCGTTGACCGGCAACGACATTCATCTGACGTTCACCACGTTCCGCGGAGACACGCCGTTCGAGGACGGCGACTCGATGGAGCTGACGGCCACGTTCGCCCCACCCGACGGTCGTATGATGCTCGATCTCACCGCGGATCTTCCCACCACCGTCGGCGACCGGCCGATCTACGAGGCCTTCACACTTCCCGCGCTGCAGCCCGGTGAGGTGCTTGCCGCCGTCGCCCCGCTGTTTGAGGACCCCTCCGTGATCGAGGCCTTCCCCGCCTTGCAAAACCTGCAGACGGACCTGTTCTTCTTCGGTGGCGGATATCACGCCGGGGGTAACAACGGAGCCGACGGGATCGGTTACGGATCGAGTGCGGAACCTCGCTCGCCGGGCCTGCTGCATCTGAACCAGTTGGCGGTGCACGGCGACGAGATCGCCAGCATGCAGGTGCTCAACCACGAGTTGGCGCATCGTTGGCTCTACCAGTTTTCCATCGACGAGGGCGCCGGACCCGTGCGAGTTCTGGACCCGGCGGACAGTCACCCCGCCGGCTGGGTTCACACGCCGGCGGTGCGCGCGGTCTACAAGCCCGCCGACTACTCGGTGATGGGAGGATCCTTCTGGAAGGACAACAACGACGGGACGTTCAGCTCCCCCACCGTGATCAAGGGTGGCGGAAACGGATTCTCGTCACACGAGTTGTACATCATGGGGCTCATCCCGCCGGAGAGTACCGAGGACTGGTGGTACATCCGCGATTCGAATCCGCCGTTGCCGGACCGCTACTGGGCGCCCAACGACACCCTCGTCAGCGGCGTGCGGGTGCCGGTGACCGTCGATCAGATCATCGCCGCCGAGGGCCCCCGCGTGCCGGCCTACCCCGACGCGATTCAGGACTTTCTCGCGCCGATGGTGCTGATCGTGCGCCCTGGCGAGTTCTCGACCGACAACATCGATACCGTGAACGACATGTGCGACACCTGGCAGACGCGGTTCGGCGAGGCGACCGACTTTCAGGGTAGCCTGCGCTGCCGCTTCCACCCCCCGGTCGCATC
Organism: Acidobacteriota bacterium; assembly: GCA_029861955.1. Lineage (NCBI taxonomy): Bacteria > Pseudomonadati > Acidobacteriota > Acidobacteriota bacterium. The sequence goes on along the minus strand of JAOTYK010000003.1, from coordinate 12,524 downwards.
GATCGTCTCGCCGGCGCCCAATCCGACCGTGTCGGCGGGAGATACGGTCCAGTTCAGCGGCAGTTCGTCTGACGCGGACGGCGATTCGGTGGAGCTGCGCTGGAGCTTTCCTGGAGCCGCGCCGGATGTCACGGGTGACGGCCCGCACCCGGTCGTCTTCAGTTCCACCGGCACCTACACCGCCAGAGTCACGGCGGTGGACCAGACCGGGATGTTTGCGGAGAACGACGACTCGCTCCAGGTCACGGTGACCTGCCCCACCACACCTCCGGTTGACGTCGTGGAGAATCTGACGTTGAGCGTTGAGGGAACGGAGTTGCGTTTTACCTGGACGGACCTGATCACGCCACCCACCGACTACGTCGTTCTCAGCAGCGAGACGGCGGATGGGATCGTTCTACCTGAAGGCGCAGCGACCGGCGGCACACCGGGGTTGTTGCTTCCGACACCGACCGGCACAGCCTACTATCAGGTTGCCGCGCGGGAGGATCCCGGATGTCTGGGGCCGTACTGACGCAAAGGCCGCTTGTCCATTCCAGTGCGACGGCGAGTCCTGCCTCCGGCACCGAGCAGTCCATCGCGGTGACGAGTCGCGTAGAATGACCTGCGTCGGAGGGACGCTTCTTGACGGAGCCGGCCACAGAATCCTCGGGATCCGACGGTGCGATGGGGCGTCGTATCGGTCTATGGTTGGGTCCCGCCCTGTTCCTCGTCGTCGTTGGGTTTGCCGATCTGCAGCCCGGCGAGCCGCAGGTGACCCGCATGGCCGCGGTGGCGACGCTGATGGCGGTGTGGTGGATCAGCGAGGCGATCCCGCTGGCGGCCACTTCCCTGCTGCCGCTCGTTCTCTACCCGCTTCTGGGGATCATGGACGGCCGGCAGACCGCCCCGATCTACGTCAACCACGTCATCTTCCTGTTCGTCGGAGGATTCATGATCGCGCTGGCCATGGAACGCTGGGGCTTGCACGAGCGGATTGCCCTGTGGATCATCCGGTTGATCGGCGGGGGACCCTCGCGGCTGGTGCTCAGCTTCATGCTCGCTTCGGCAATGCTGTCGATGTGGATCTCCAACACGGCCACGTCGATCATGATGCTGGCCATCGGCCTGGCGATCATCGGTGAGCTGGAGCGCACGCTGGGCCAGGAACGGGTCCGGCCGTTGAGCACTGCCATGTTACTCGCCATCGCCTACGGGGCGAGCGTGGGGGGCATGGCCACGCTGGTGGGGACGCCTCCCAATCTCTCGTTCGTGCGCATCTTCGAGATCGTCTTTCCGGACGCCGAACCGATCGGCTTCGGCCAGTGGATGCTGATCGGCCTACCGTTGAGCGCCGGCATGCTGCTCGTGATCTGGCTGCTATTGACCCGGGTGTTCTTCCGCTCGCCCCCGAGCCTACGGTTGTCGCGAGAGGTGGTTCTGCAAAACTATCGACGGCTGGGTCCGCTGCGCTTTGCGGAAGCGGTGGTGCTGGTCGTCTTCCTGTGCACCGCAGTGCTGTGGGTCTTCCGCCAAGACCTTCAGCTCGGGGGGCTCACGGTACCTGGCTGGGCCGGGCTGCTTCCGTTTCCAGAGTTGATCGATGATGGGACGGTGGCGATGGCGATGGCCTTGCTGCTGTTCCTGATCCCTTCGCGGGCCTCGGACCCGCAGGCAGGCCGCGCCGTGCTCGACGTCGGCGTTTTTCGCCGTGTCCCCTGGCACATCGTGCTGCTGTTCGGCGGCGGCTTCGCCCTGGCGAGCGGCTTTCAGAGCACCGGGCTTTCCGGCTACGTTGGACAACAGTTCGCCGGACTCGAAGGGTTCTCGCCGCCTTTGATGATTGCCGGCGTGTGCACCGTCCTGACCTTTCTTACCGAACTCACGTCCAACACCGCGACGACCGAGCTGTTTCTGCCCATCCTGGCATCGGCCGCCACCACGCTGGGGCTCAACCCGCTGATGCTGATGGTGCCGGCCACGCTCGCGGCGTCCTGTGCGTTCATGATGCCGGTGGCGACGCCCCCCAACGCCGTCATCTTCGCGAGCGGACGGGTTCGGATCGCCGAGATGGCGAAGGTCGGTCTGGTGCTCAACCTGATCGCAGTCGTGTTGATCACACTCATGTTCTACACCTTGGGCGTCACGGTCTTCGCTATCGAGCCCGGCGTGCTACCGGACTGGGCCGTCGGCGCGAAGTAACGGGATCCGTTGCGCGGTACGACGTAAGACGAGCGTGCTGTCCAGGTACTCGGCCGAGCCTGAATCCGGGCAGTTCTAACCCGTACACCGTCACGTCGATAGCTGTCGATCGGTCTTTCCCATTTCAGTTTGAGCACTTTTTGGACACTTTTCGGAATCGCGCCCTGCAGTCGTGCTCGCCCTCATCACCCCAACCCATTGCACTACAACCACTTGAAATGGTGGGCCCACCAGGACTCGACGCCGCAGGCGCGGCGACGCTCGCCCATGACGCGCGCTAGAAAAACCAACGAGCAACCTGGCTATCGAGATCACTGTAGATGAGGTAGATGGCGAAGAGATCGAAACACGCGTGCATGACAATCAACAGCCAGAGGTTTCCGTGGTTCTTGAAGTACATGACCCCGATAATCACACCCATCAATGTCGCTTGAATGGCACCATTCACACCTTGGTAGATATGCGGTATGCCGAAGATCAGACTGCCGAGCAAGACCGTCGAGACTTTGATCGTTCGAGTAGAACCGAACATTTGCGCTACTCGCGAAAAGAAATACCCACGGTAAACGAGCTCCTCTCCGAACCCCGCAGAAAAGATCACAAACAGCCCGAAACCGAGTGCGGCACTCAGATTACCCTCGAGGAAGTCAAACGTGCCTCCTGACGATTCAACTCCGACCAGGGGTATGACCAGGGACTTGAAGATCAGCTTGAGGAATACTCCGAGGACTATCCCGAAAGCTATGGTCTTGACCCAACTCCGAGGTCTCCAGAACCCCAGCTCTTTCATCTTGGTCTTTGTCAGAAACTTCCAGATGAAGATCAGCAGTATTCCGGCTGGCGTTATCCAGACGCCTAGTGCCGTGATGATGATCAGTGCGGTCAATCGGCCGGCTCTGGAATCTGCCAACCAAGCTCCGACCCGTGTCAGGCTTTGAGTCATTGTTTTAGTCCACCTTCCAATGCGGCACGCGTCCGAACTTCCGCAGCGCGCCGGCTGATCCGTCGAGGCCTCGATCCCCGCAAGATCGCCGTCGATCAGCGGGCGTATTGTCGGACCCAGGACGGAGCCGATATTCGGATGCTCGGTGGAAAGGCCGCTTGTCCATTTTACCGACGGAACGATAAGTAAAACAACAGCAATCACATAAGCATGGTGGATCGAGTGCGCCCAGCGGCTCGGCGGAATGTTGCGCTTCTACCATCGCGCCGCTGCGTAGATCGATTTGCGAGTCGCGCATCAACTCGAAATGTCGGTCGGCCCAATAAATGGACAGCACGCGATTCAGAATCGACCTCTCCGAGGATCCTTATATAATGATGTCTTTCCTACATTCGGAGGTGCTCATGCGATCTCATGCGACCCAGGGAACACTCGTCGCCTGGCTGGTCGTCCTTTGGATCGCCGGCGCCGTCTGCCAGCCGTCGGTTGCCGGGGACGGCGTGACACTGACCGTGAGCCGCGGACCCGCGGCCTCGCAGGTCACCTTGTCGTGGAGCGGCAAGCAACCGGACTACGAAATCTATCGGTCCGTCGACCCGGGGGCGCTGCCTGGGGTTGCGGCCGAAATCGCCCAGACCCTCCTGACAACCTGGACCGACAGTCCTCCCGCAGGCGATCTGTGGTTCTACAACGTGACGAGTCGACCGCAGGTCCTCGACGACCTGCTGGCCTCGTCGACGGATCTTGCGGGTTCGATGGAAACGTTGCGCATGCTGGACGAGAGCATCCTCTACGGTGGACAATTCATTAACTCGGCTGAGTTCCTGCACCTGTCGTCGAGATCCCTTCTAGCGATGACGTCCGAGGATCCGTTTCCCCCGCCCCAGGCCCCGGCCGGGCTGATCCCACCCAACAACCCCTACCCCGGCATCACGCTCGAGGACACGTATTACGATCGTCCCTTCACCCGTGACGAGTACTTAGCTCTGCTGCGACAACTGGACGACGTCTACATCGCAAGCGGCGAATACCCGTCGAGCCTGACGGTCCAGGGGACGACCGCCGAGGTCCGTTACGCCGAGCTGGTCTACTACGCCGCGGGGTTGTTACGCGCGCGGGAATTCCAGGGCTACCTTCCCGAGCTGTGGAATCGGTACATCATTTCCGCCGAAGGTCTGGTCCCCTGGTCGACGCCGGCAGGTTTCGAGGACTACACGTCCGCTCTCGAGCAGTCCGACGGCACCGCGTTCTTCCCCAACCATTCACGGCGTTACTACGGATCGTCGGCGCATCAGTACAGCATGCTCAAACTGGCACGTGACATTTACGGCAACACGCACAACGCGTATCAGGCCGGCGAGAAGTTCTACGATTGGTGTCTCGATCAGTGGTTGAACACCGTGGGCTATACCAGTGGCAAGACCCAATTCTGGGGGGATCGCTCAGGGTGGGAGATCGAGAACCACTTCTTCCACACCAGCGGCGTTCCACGGAAGATCATCTCTCACCTATTTCGTACCGTGGGTATTCCGTCGTCTACCGCGGGCGCCGCTTATTTTTCAAACCAGGGCTGGATCAACATCGACACCCATGCTCCGTACGGATCCGACCCGCTCGACAATTCGTTCTACTACGACCCGGTCCCGCCGGGGACCAAGAACATGCCGCATCCCACTTCCGGTGACGACTTCATCGCTCGCATCAACGCCGTCAGCGGCCTCGAACCGGTTCCCGCCGCCGTCGAGGAACGGACGAGCGTCTACATCAACCCGCGGGACGTGCTGGACTACGGCGCTCCCTACGTCGTGGACCAATCGGGGGACTTCGACACGTTGGTCCTGACCGTGAAGAGTCTGAAGGGCTATCTCTATTTCAGTTCCAGCGGCTGGGCGGTGAGAGAGCAGTCCGACGCCCTGGGTCCGCTGATCCAGGAGGCCCACGCCCGGGGGAAAAAGGTCTACGCCGGTTTTGCCACGCTGGCGGACCGTCAGACCGCCGGGGAACAACCCGACTGGTTACAAAAACTGAACGAGTACAGCAGCGGCGGGTACCCGAACCTGAACCTATCACCGTGCGTCCAGGCGTACGAGGACCAACTCGTCACCCTGCTGCAGAACCTGGTCTCGAACTACGAAGTTGACGGTGTCGTTCTCGACTACCTGTTCTTTGCCAATCTCTTCGGGAATACCGACACGATGGGGCACGCCGACTGTCCGAACGGACCGTCGTGGATGGCGGACGAGATCACCGACTATGCCACGACGTTGATCAACACGATCAAGGCCGTCGACCCGGACGTGGAGACGGTTGTGACCGGTTATCCCTTCGCCATCGAGAACCGCTACTACGGGCTGAGCCCGGTGGAGGTCGGGCATCAGGACCTGCAGGCCCTGGCGCAGGTCGCCGACGAGATCATGCTGGTCTTCCCCGGCACTTACTGGGTTCCCATCGCTTCGCCGTACTGGCAGACCGCTATTTTCGACATCCGTGCGCTGACCGGGACCGATCCCTGGGTGTCGTTCCAGATCGTCGACGAGTGGGAGTACACGCCGCGCTTTTACCGGGGGCTGGCCCGGTTCGTCCGGCAGAGCGGTATCTCGGGCTTCAATCTGCACACCACGCTCTCCGGCCTGGGCGAGCTCAGTCCGGCTCTGACCCGCTCGCAGTGGGAAAAGATCCGCGCGGCCGAGTTGCACTAGTCGTCGGTCCCTCCGGGCCGCCCGGGGCCCGTTTCAGCCTCATCGCGAAGTCTTGGAGTTCACGTAAGGGCATATTATCGGACCTTGACGCCGCGCTGATTTCTTCGATCAGACGGTAGTGGAGCAGTTGTTGTCCGGACTCGATAGCCACTTTGCCGTTCCCCTTTTTTCGAACAAGGAGCAGAGCATACCCTGACGGGGTTGCGGTGTGGTGGGCCCACCAGGACTCGACGCCGAAGGCGCGGCGAAGCCAACCTGGGACCAGCGGATCATGAGTCCGCTTCAGATGTTCTTGGATGTTGGAGTTTTGCGGAACACCGTTGTATTTGATGTCCATGGTGTCCGTTGAGGTCCAGGGTATCCGTCCCCAATGTCACTTTTTGGACACTAGCCAGCGCTCCAGATTGAATCGTGAAAATGGGTCTAGGAGTTTCGCCCTTCGCGCATTGCGCGGTCGAGTAAATCGACAACTCCCAATTTCTTGGCGCCGTCCTGTAAGTATGCATCATCCAATCCCGACTGAACGAGGATGATCCCCAGGATGTCCCGCCACTGTCGATCGGAGTGTTCGTTCCCCGCGCGATACCAGTTCAACTTCTGGAGCAGAATATCCTCGGCGGTGTAGAAATACAGGTAGCGATCGGGATCGGATGCAACCTGGACTCGTTGCCGTCGTTTCATCTGCTGCTCATCGAGGACAGAACCACCTACGATGAATAGATCGACTTTCATCGATGATCCGTAGTGGATGATGTTCATACTCGATCTATCGCGGATTGCACGCCGGAGGGAGTCCGGCTCAGCGTAGAACTCGTCGCCTAGTCTGTCGATGAATGGCTGGACGTCGCTCTCGGAGATTGAGACGACAAGGTCAACGTCTAAAGTGGAACGTGGTTCGCCACTGAGTGAACTTGCAAGCGATCCGCCGACCAGGTAACACAAACCACAACTCTCAAGTGCATTCGCTACTTCCAGTGCGACCTGAATGGGGTCTGCCGGCAACTTCAGTATCCGGTCAACTTGGAGGATTCAGGATATGCCCGATTGGCCAGTTCGGGGCCCAGGGTGAGCCGAGCGAGACGAATCTTGCATTCGCGATCCGTTGCTTCAGGAAAACGCTGGCGAATCCCAGTAAGCGATAACTGCAAAACGGAACGCGAAAGTGCACTCACCGTCTGGATCTTCGAAAGTTGAGACATCCGGCGCCACAGTTCGACCTGGAGATCCTCTGCTTGCCGGGATGTGTCATGGTTGAGTACAGAACGATCCATGAGTCGATTATACCGTCTAATACCGGGCAGTGGTGGACCCACCAGGACTCGACGCCGTAGGCGCGGCAACGACGTTGTTGCCGGGGTTCCGGTGGGTCATCGTGGAAGCCATTCTCGCGGCGGCCGACGCGTGGGTGCTGCGGCGCTCGGTCAAGGCCGTCTGAAGCGGCTCACGGAACGGCACCCGTGACACTCTCCTCGTCATCGTCCAACAAAGTGGCCGTCACGAAGATCGACATGCTGCGCTCGGCGAAAAAAGAACCGAACTTGACCCGGACGGTATTCTCGGCCACCGCGATCCCCTCGGCGTCGGGTTCGGATTCGACCTGTCCGCGCTTGCCCGCCGGGTCGATCCGCTCCGTACTCCAGCCCTGCGGTTTTGGCATCACTAGTTCGATCGTCTCTCCGGGTCGAATGTTGAACATGCGATGTCCTCCGCCGCCGACGCCCCCCCGGGGCGCCAGGCCCGGTCGAGCGACACCGATCTTTCGGCGGGCTCCGAGATACAGGTCGATCGATCCGTCGACACGCTTGCGACCGCGTAGAGACGCCCGGATCTCGGCGACCACGTCGGCCGTTTTCCCGTCGGGTGTCCGTCGTACGATGGGCCAGCGGAGCGACACGGGCTCGACCTCCACCTGTTCGCCCTGCGTCCCGCTGGCGTAAACCGTGTGGAACTGCCGATTGCCGTCCTCGTAATCGAAGACCCAGAAGAAATACTGCAACCGCGTATCGGCGAGCTTCGGATCCTCGATCACGCTGGCGCTCAGTTCGTACAGGACGTTCAGGCCACAGCGGCCGGCGGCCTCGGGGTCGACATCGGGCTCGAGGAAGTCGATCACGTGACTCTGCTCCTCCTCGAGCACGATCGTGCGCCGACCCTCACGGGCAACGCGCGAGTTTCCCGCGTCGTCCCGATCGTGGCGGTTCCAGTCGATCGCCAGCTCGATCCGCTGTGTCGTGGCCTCCACGACCTCGACATCGACCCACCACAGGTGAGCGGAACCGTCGAGCAACTCCCGGTGATCGCCGCCCCCGCCGATCGAGTTGCTGCACAACGGGTCGAGCACCGCTCCGTCGTCACGCACGAAACCGGTGGAGGCATGGATACTCCCGCGCTCGCGTACCCTCAGCGCGATGTCGGCGGAGCCTGTCTCGCGCTTGGCGCCGTCGGCGTCGGTCGTCCAGCGCACCAGGGTGACGGCGACGGCCTCGTCATGCAATCGACCGGGAGTCCGCTGTTGTACATCTTGCGCCGAGACGGTTCCCGCCACGACGATCATCAAAAGCGTCGAGAGTCCTTTCATGCGATCCCCTTTCTTGTTCATCAGCCCTGCCCTTCCCAGTCCACGCCGCGTTCGAAGTGCAACGTGCGCGACGCCTCGGGAGCCGGCGTCGGTGGATCGATCTGGACCGTCTCGGTCGGACGCAGCGACCACACACCCAGCGCCAGGAACGCGACCACTGCCGCCGCGGCGGCAAGCGTCCGCCACGGGCGTTTCCGCGCCTGCGGCTCCAGCAGCGCATCCATGTTCTTGTAGAACTCTGCGCCGGGCCGATCCGCGGCCGACGTCATCGCACCGCGCAGCAAGACGAAATCGACGAGCGTCTCACGCCCACCGGGAGCGGCGAGCGCCTCGGCGAGCGCCAGATCCTCGACGGCCTCACCGTCCAGGAACGCTGACAGAATCTCGTTCGGTTCGCGGGTCATGATCAGGCCTCCTTGAGGACGTTCGAACGAACTTTGCTCAGTTTGGTCGAGAGCAACCGGCGCAACGAGCCCCGTGCCCGATGGATCCGGTTGCGCACGGCGTCGGGGGTCGCCTCGACGGCGGCGGCGATTTCCACATAGCTCATCCCGGACACCTCGCGCATCAGGAACGCTTCACGTTCGGGCTCCGCCAGATGCTGTAGCGCTTCGACGATGCTGCGCGACAGATGCTGCACGGGATCGATCGGGACCGGACCGGCAACCTCGAGGCTGACCGGTTCGGGCCGGCGCGCTGCGTTGCGTTGGTGGTCGCGGTAAACGTTTCGGGCGATGGTGAAGACCCAGGCTGCTTCACGTTCCTCGACACGATAGGATTCGATGCCGCGGACGACCCGGAGAAAGACCTCCTGGGTCAGGTCCTCGGCTTGCTGATGGCCACCGACGAGCCGGCGCAAGAAGCGGAATACCGGCAAGTGGTGGCGATCGAACAGGTCTCGCGGCGTCGGTTGCTTCATGTCTGGCCCTCACCCACGGATAACGCCGCCGACGCTCCAGGCTCTCGAAAAATAGTCGATCACGAGAAAATGGTGGCGGTTTTTCGGCCCAAGACGGATTTTGGGCCGGTTCTGTCGCACATCCGATCCGCTCTTCAATCCGTTACGGGGCTGGTGCGCGTACTGTCCAATTACTGGGCCGAACCTGAATCCTTGGGATTCTAGCCCGTACACCGTCACGTCGATAGCTGCCGATCAGTTCTCGATCTGGCTACGATCACTAGATGGCGACGGCGTGGCATGTCGGAACTCCTGGAAGACGGTCACTAAGTCTCTTGCACAGGGCCACGCACTGCAGTTGTGATCGGTCTTTCCCGTTTCAGTTTGGACACTTTTCCTAGTCGCGTCCTTCGACCGTGTCCGCCCTCAACGCCCCAACCCATTGCCTCACAACAACTTGAAATGGTGGGCCCACCAGGACTCGACGCCGCAGGCGCGGCGAAGCCAACCAGGGACCAGCGGATTATGAGTCCGATTCAGATGTTCGTGGTTACTGGAGTTTTGCGGAACACCTTTGTTTTTGATGTCCATGGTGTCCGTTGAGGTCCAGGTTTTCCGTCCTCTATGTCACTTTTTGGACACCTTTATTAGCCTTCAGCAGTGTCCAGGAATTCCATGGCGTTGCGTAGAGTTTGCGAAGAGTAGAACTACCAACGACGGGTGGCGTGACACTTGCCAGACAGGTTCGTGCCCGGTTCAGTGACCTTATTCGCGGGAGCAATCCAATAAATGGACCCTACGGGATTCCAAGTTCTCCACTGCGTTCAGGAATCTCCTGAACGATGCCGGCATCGAAGTCGTCCGACTGCCCCACCGTTCCCCCAACCTGAACGCCTATGCCGAGCGATTTGTCAGGTCGATCAAGGATGAGTGTCTCAATCGAATGATCTTCTTCGGCGAACGGTCGCTTCGGAAAGCAACTCGCGAGTACCCCGCTCACTATCACCGGGAGCAGAATCATCAAGGGATCGAAAATCGCCTCATCGAGCCGGATGACCGTGCCGAATCGGCATCGAGTGCCACCGAATGCGCCCAGCGGCTCGGCGGGATGCTTCGTTTCTACCATCGGGTCGCAGCGTAGATCGATTTACCTGACACTCGTCAACTCGAAGTGACGGTCGGCCGAGTTTTTGGACAGTACGCCCACGAAGCAGTTTAGTCTGTTCGTTCAGCAATCGAGACTTTGTTGACAGGCATTTTTGACGAGTTTATCTTAATGTCAGCGTGGGAAAGTGCCCGTCAAGATCTCTTCAAATACGTTATGCAGCGGCGCTAGGAAGTGGAAACAACAAATTGAAAAAGCATATCAAGAACGTAATCAAGGCGATTGCCTTTCGGCTGCCATTGTCGATTTACGTGCCGCTCTGCTACGCGCTCCACAAGAAAGCGATTGAGCGGGCACAAGAACACGGCAACCTAAGGCTTCACCTTGGCTGCGGATGGACGATTTTGGATGAGTGGATCAATATCGACTTGAAGCGGAACCGCGAAATCCTCACGATTCGATTGCCCGGCGGGCTGCGAAAATTCGGCGACAACTCGACGAGCTACATTTATTCCTCTCACTTCCTTGAACACCTTGACTACAGAACCGAAGCTCTCGATTTCGTTACAGAATGCTACCGACTCCTGGACGACGGAGGAGTTCTGCGCGTTGCCGTTCCGGACATTGAAAAGATTATCAACGCTTATACTCGAAAGAACCGAGAGTTTTTTAACGTCCAGAGTGAATTGCATCCGTCGTGGTGTACGACAAATCTTGATCACCTAATGTACGCCCTGCAGCAGCAGGGAGAGCACAAATACGGCTATGATTTCGAAACGGCGAAAATACTCTTGAAGAAAGGTGGATTCCAGAAGATAGTCAAAAGCGATTTCAAGAAGAGCGATGTTAAAGAGCTTGTTGATATCGACTACTGGCCGTACACGGACCATAACGGTGAAAACCTTTCTCTTTTTATCGATGCTTACAAGTAAAGGATTTCACCGGCGACACGCAGTCGGTGACGGTTGATCCCTGACTCCGGGTTCCTACACGGTGCCCGTGCTGTCCAAGTACTCAGCCGAACCTCAATCCTTGGAATTCTAGCCCGTACACCGTCACGTCGATAGCTGTCGATCCGTGCTCGACCTGGCTACGATCGCTGGATGGCAACCGTGATCAATCCCTGGCAGATCCTCGTGGCCGCGATGGCCGGATGGATCACGCGTCAACAAGACGCAGTCATTGACTATCTTCGAGAAGAAAACTGCGTCTTGAAGGAGCAACTTGGACGCAAGAGACTCCGGCTGAGTAATTGGGCGACGGGCGCTCACCGAGGTAGCGTCGCTCGTCACGCCCGACACGATCCTCCGCTGGCACCGGCAACTCGTTGCCCAGAAGTGGACCCACGAGCGCCGATCTCCCGGTCGGCCTCGGGTCATGGAGATCATCACCGAACTGGTCGTCCGCATGGCCAGCGAAAATCCTCGCTGGGGGTACACGCGAATCCAGGGGGCACTTCAGAACGTCGGCCATCGAGTCGGGCGCACCACGATCAGTAACATCCTGGAGAATCATGGAATCGACCCTGCTCCGGAGCGGGGCAAGCGAACGACGTGGGGCCAGTTCCTTGAAGCCCATTGGAGTGTCATCGCCGCTGCCGACTTCTTCACCGTCGAAGTCTGGGCACCACGTGGTCTCGTTACGTTCTATGTCTTCTTCGTGATCGAACTCGCGACACGCCGCATCGACATTGCTGGAATCACTCCCAGCCCAGCTGAGCCATGGATGATGCAGATCGGTCGCAATCTCACTGATCCGCTTGATGGATCTCTAGCTGAGAAGCGGTTCCTCATCCTCGACAGGGATTCCAAGTTCTCCACTGCGTTCAGGAATCTCTTGAACGATGCCGGCATCGAAGTCGTCCGACTGCCCTACCGTTCCCCCAACCTGAACGCCTATGCCGAGCGATTTGTCAGGTCGATCAAGGATGAGTGTCTCAATCGAATGATCTTCTTCGGCGAACGGTCGCTTCGGAAAGCAACTCGCGAGTACGCCGCTCACTATCACCGGGAGCAGAATCATCAAGGGATCGAAAATCGCCTCATCGAGCCGGATGACCGTGCCGAATCGGCATCGAGTGCCACCGAATGCGCCCAGCGGCTCGGCGGGATGCTTCGTTT